>SVGK01000225.1 GCA_015056395.1 Clostridiales bacterium | reverse complement strand
TCAAGATACGCGTCAACGGCGCAAACGGCAAGAAGTACCTGCCGCACACGCTGAACAACACCGTCGTCGCGCCGCCGCGCATGCTGATCGCATTCCTGGAGAACAACCTGGACGCGGACGGCAGCATACGCATACCCGAGGCGCTCAGGATGTACATGGGCGGCAAGGAAGAGCTGCGCTGAAACGCGGGACCTACGCAAACCGAAAGGAGTCAATACATATGAGCACGAAGGGCGCAAGGGATTACAGGCCGACGATGCACTATGCGCCGCCCACGGGCTGGATCAACGATCCGAACGGCCTGCTGTATGAAAACGGCACGTGGCACCTGTTCGCACAGCACAACCCGGCGGAGCCCGTGTGGGGCCCCATGCACTGGCGGCACGCCACCAGCACGGACCTGCTCAACTGGCAGGACCAGGGCATCGCGATGTACCCGGACGAGAAGCTCGGCACGATCTATTCAGGCAGCGCCATCATCGACAAGGGCAACACCTCGGGTCTGGGCGACGGCACGGATCCCATGATACTGGTGTATACCCACCACGGCGAGACGGAACAGCAGTCCATCGCCTATTCGAACGACAGGATGCACTTCACGCCCTATCAGGGCAACCCCGTGATACCCAACCCGGGCCTCAGGGACTTCCGCGACCCCAAGGTGTTCCGCAACGAGCGGCTCGACTGCTGGTCCCTTGTGCTGGCCGCGAGCGACCACGCCGAGTTCTATGCCTCCGACGACCTGATCCACTGGCGCAAGACCGGCGAATTCGGCGCGAAGGAGAACAGGCTGGGCGGCGTGTTCGAGTGCACGGACCTGTTCCCGCTCACCGCGCCAGACGGCAGCACCGTATGGGTGCTGGTGGTCAGCACGGCGCTGCACCCCGCGTTCGGCAGCGGCCGTATGCAGTACTTCCTCGGAGAATTCGACGGCGAGACGTTCCGCGAGACGATGCCCTCTCCCCTGCCCCGCTTCCTTGACACGGGCTACGACGACTATGCCGCGGTGACGTTCGCCAACACGGACAGACGCCTGATGATCGGCTGGGCCGCGTGCCCGGGCTATGCGAACCTCATGCCGACCGGAGATTTCTGCTGCTGCATGACCTATGTACGCGAGCTGGGACTCGTCGACACGGACACGGGCCTCAAGGTCTGCATGAAGCCCGTGACGCCGGATTTCGATATGCGGGAGGCTGAACAGGCGGAGCCGATCGCGCTGGTGCCGCGCGGTTCCATACCCGTACACGAGAGCGCGCTGCCCGGCGAGCTGTTCAAAATACACGTCACGGCGAAGGGCTGCTGCACGCTCACGCTGTACAACGACGAAGGCGAGGCGTTCAGCGTATCCGTGGACACCGAGCAGAAGCTGGTCGTGGACCGCACGCACGCGGGCGAAAACGGATTCTCCGCGCTGTATGACAGCGGCATCTGCGCCGTGAGCGGCGGGCCGCGTTCGAACTTCGGCGAAGTGTCGTTCGACCTGTACTTCGACCGCATGATCGCGGAGGTGTATCTGGACGAGGGCACGGTGGTCAACACCAGCCTGGTGTTCCCCAGGACGCCCTACACGCACGCGAAGCTGTGCGGCGAGGGCACGTTCGAGATCGGATGACACAGGCAGAAGATATCGAAGGGTAAATAGCCCTTGTTGTGGCGGCCTTTAGGCCGCCACATTATGTTTCCACATCGTCAGTCGGGAGCGCGGACGCGGCATGCCGCGTCCCTACGGGGCGACACAAGAATGTGCGCTCACGCGCAGCGGACGCCATGAATGGCGTCCCTACGGAGGGCCGGTTCGAAACGGCATCCCGCAGCGGCGGCCTCCAGGCCGCCACGTTTCCGAGGGAGGCGACGTAAGATGATGCGTTCACGTAGAGGCGGCGGTGAGATACTCCTCACCGCCGCCTCTGCGTATCCTGTCACATGATCGCTTCCTGCAGCTCTTCCGGCCTGTCGATGATGCGCGTCGCCCCCTGCGCTTCGAGGAACGCGCGCGGCCTGAAGCCCCACGATACCGAGATCAGCTCCACGCCGACATTCAGCGCCGTCTGCAGGTCGACCTCGCTGTCGCCCACATAGACGCACTCCTCCTTGCGCACGCCCAGCTGCGCGATCACGCGCTCGACCATGTCCGGCGCGGGCTTTCGCCGTACGTCCGGCGTGAGGCCCGACGAGGCGTCTATGCAGTCCGGGAAGAAGCGCTGCGCCAGCGCGCGCACCTGCATATCGTCCTTGTTGGAGACCACGGCGGTCCTGTATCCCTCCGCATGCAGCCTGCGCACCACTTCCACGACGCCCGGATATGGGCGCGTATCGTCCGCGCAGTGCACGCGGTAATAGTCCTTGAACGCGCAGAGCGCCTTCTCGACCACGTCGTCCGGCGTGCCGGCGGGCACGCCCTGTTCGACCAGGCGGCGTATGCCGTTGCCTATGAACTGCCTCGCCTCATCAAGCGTGCGCTCCGGCAGGCCGTTGCATGCAAGCGCGTGGTTGAGCGCCTGCTTCAGGTCTTCGAGCGTGTCGAGCAGCGTGCCGTCCATGTCGAAGAGCACCGCCCTGATCATTCCGCCTTCACGGACAGCGTGATGTCGCCGCCCACCTCCTCCATGACGATGTCCCCGCCCTCATAGACATATCCCTCAGGCGCGCGTATGATCTGCACGTGGTACGGATAGGGCTCCGCCTGGTATGTGGCCGCGCCCGTTTCGTCCGCGGTGACCATCGTGCAGGTCTCGTCTGTGCAGAAGCTCACGATGGCCCCGCCGCGCGCGTTGCCATCCTCGTCCGCGAATCGCACGGTGTACGTCGCCATGCCGTCGCCGCTCGTCGGCTCCGCATCGACATAGGACCAGCTGACGGACGGGAACCCGCTGTCGGCCACGGACTGCGTGAAGTCGTCGACCACGCCCTCGCCGTCGAACGCGATCACGCCCAGCGGCACCTCGTCGTCGACCGACGAGTAGAAATACACGCCCGCCATCGACCCTTCGTCCAGCGCGAACGCGATGGTGTATCCATCCCCATCGACCGACTCCGCCAGCGGCTCGATCGTGCCGTCCGCGCTCACGAACAGCAGCGCCTCGTCCGGGTCTACGCTCTCGTCGGCCTTCAGACGCGCTTCGAGCTCGCCCGCGGATGTCACGAAGTAGCGTGCGTCGCCGAAGTACTCGTCCAGCAGCGCGTCCGCGTTTTCAAAGGCGATCTCTTTCGCGCCCTCGTCCGCAAGCCTGAACGACACCTCGTCCGATACGGGATAGGCTGCGCCGCCCGCCAGCGCCGCCTCGGCCTCCGCGCCCGTGGCGGTGCGCATCTCATCGAGCCATACGGCGTCCTCGCCGTCGCCTTCCGCGGTGCGCTTCACATAGTCGAAGGCGACCTCGTGCGCCCCTGCGGCGAGCGGCACGGCATATGCGGACCAGTCCGCGCTGCCGCTCAGCGACCTGACCTTTGCGCCGTCGACATACACGCGCAGCACGTCGTAGAGCTGCGCCGTGTCCGTGCGCGCATCGAACAGCAGCGCACCGTCTTCTTCCATGTCGATCCGAGCGCACAGGCGCGCGACGGAACCGGACGCGCCCGCGTTCGTCGTCCTGACGGCTGTGCGGCCGTCGATCTCCTCGGGCAGCATGGGCCACACGGACGGATCCTCGTCGTTCGAAAACGATATACCCGCGCCTTCGGCGTTCAGCGCGTCAGACAGCGCCTGCGCGTCCGCGGGCGCCACGTCGGGCTGCTTCGCCGGTATGTCCTCAAGCAGCCGGCTCTCGGCGTAATCGTCGCCCACGAACGCATCGAAAAGCCTTTCGAACGCGCCCTGCTGCGTCACGGCGCCCACGCCCACGTAGCACACCGTGCCGAAGCGGTCGACCACCACGCTGGTGGGTATGCCCTGTGTGACGAACGTGCCGACGAAGTCGAGCGCCGCGCCGTTCGCCACCGGGAACGTCATGCCCTGTTCCGCGACATAGTCGCTCAGGATCTCGTCGGTGTCGTTGGGCTCGGTGGACAGCGCGATCACCTCGACGCGGTCGGCATAGGCCTCGTACGCCTGTTCCAGATAGGGGAACTCCATGCGGCACGGACCGCACCAGCTCGCCCAAAAGTTGATCAGCACCATGTCCCGGGCCGCGAGCGCCTCGGAAAGCGTGAACGTGCCCCCGTCTATCGTGTCCACGGTAAAGTCGGGCATCTGCATGCCCAGCTGGTCGGCCTGCGCCGTGAACGCCAGCAGCATCAGTGATACCGCGGCAATGAGTATGTGTCGTATCTTCAATGATATGTCCTCTCTTTCCCTTGGAATGGACCGTGCAGGGCGAAAAACAGAACCGCCCCCAGTCCTTCTGAAGGCGATTCTATCATAGACCCGTTATTCTGTCCAGAGGAAATTGCTGGTCAGTATCTCGACCTTGTCCTGAGACACGATGAGCATGCCGCCGTCGATGTCCGCCTCGCGCGGCTTCCCGTCGGCGACGATCTTTGCGCGCCCCCGGCCCAGCGCGGCGGCGTAGTCGATGTGCTTCGGCAGTATCGCCACATCGCCGGTCGTCGCGCGCACGCGGACGAACTCCGCTTCGCCGTCGTATTCGAGCCCGGACGGCGTGACGATGGTCAGCTGCATGTTCGCCATCAGCGCGCCAGCTCCTTCCCCTTTGCGACCGCCTCGTCGATGGTGCCCACGAACAGGAAGGCGCTCTCGGGCAGGTCGTCGTGCTTGCCCTCGATGA
>SVGK01000224.1 GCA_015056395.1 Clostridiales bacterium | reverse complement strand
AGGCCCGCCATCATGGAGTCGAGCGGCCCTTGGGCGTCGTGCAGCCGCCCGTCGCGATGGAGCGCCGTCTGGTAGAAGCAGTCCGCATGTGTCGGCTCGACGACGATGAACCTGGGCCTTGCGCCCATAGATATGTCGCAGAAGAACGCCGCGACGGCGGCCGCCATGGAGCCGACGCCCGCCTGGAGGAATATGTGCGTGGGCATGCCGTCCTGCAGCTGTTCTGCGATCTCGAGCGCCATCGTGGTGTACCCCGCCATGATGTCCATTGGGATGTCCCGGTAGCCGTCCCACGCCGTGTCCTGCAAAAGCACCCAGCCGTTCTCCTCCGCCTGACGGGCGGCATGGCGCACGCAGTCGTCGTAAGACATGGGGAGTATGCGCGCGTCCGCACCCAGCAGGCGTATGTTCTCGAGCCGCTCCGCGGCCGTCCCCTCGGGCATGTACACATGCGCTGGACAGCCCATGCGCCCGGCCGCCCACGCGACGCCGCGCCCGTGGTTGCCGTCCGTGGCCGTGACGAACGTCGGCCTGTCCTCGTGGGAGTGCGACGCCATGTACCTGTGCATGGCATAGCTGCCGCCCAGCGCCTTGAACGCGTTCAGGCCGAAGCGGAAGCTCTCGTCCTTGACGTATATCCGCCCCACGCCCAGCCGCTTTGCAAGTCCGTCCAGCCGCACGAGGGGCGTGGGCGCGTAGCCCGGCAGCGAAGCGTGGAAGGCCTGTGCCTCCCGGGCGCGTGACAGGCCGAAATCCTTTGACTTCATCGGTCCCGGCACTTTGCCTTCGTTCATGACCCATTCCATGCTCATTTGCTTCGGGCCTCCGCCATTTCGCGTATCGCGCGTATCAGTATCTCTGCAAGATCGCCGCGCACGGCCCTCGGCGCCTCGCCGCGCACGAACAGCGCGCCGCCGTCCTTGCCGCCCGCGATGCCCAGATCCGCCTCGCGCGCCTCGCCCGGGCCGTTGACCACGCAGCCCATGACCGCCACCTTCAGCGGCACATGTATATCCATGGTCTCCGCACGCACGCGCCTTGCGATGTCCTCCACGGGTATGCAGGTCCTGCCGCACGTGGGGCAGGATATGATCTCGATGCAGTCCCTGCGTACGCCGATCGCGCGCAGTATCGACAGCGCCGCCGGGACCTCCTGCACGGGGTCGCCGGACAGCGACACGCGCACCGTGTCCCCTATGCCGTCCAACAGCAGCGCGCCTATGCCTATGGCGGATTTGACCAGACCCACGTCCGCCGTGCCGGACTCCGTCACGCCGATGTGCTGCGGATAGTCGCTCTGCTTCGCGACAAGGCGGCACGCGGCGACCATGGTCTGTACGTCCGTCGCCTTGTAGGAGAGCACGATGTCGTCATAGCCCGCGCGCTCGAGCATGCGCGCGTGGTTGAGCCCGCTCTCGACCATGCACTGGGGCGTGACGCCGCCGTACTTTTTGAGCAGCTCCTTTTCGATGGAGCCCGAGTTGACGCCTATGCGCACGGGCACGCGATGCGCCTTCAGGCAGTCCGCGAGCAGGCGCACGTTCTTTTCGCCGCCTATGTTGCCCGGGTTGATGCGCACCTTCGCGATGCCGTTCTCCACGGAACGTATGGCGAGATTCACATCGAAGTGTATGTCCGCGACCAACGGCACGGGGCTTCGGTCGACCAGCGCGCGCACGGCCTGCGCGCACGCCTCGTCGTATACGGAGACGCGCACGATGTCCGCGCCTGCGTCCGCAAGCGCCCTGATCTGCGCCGATGTGGCGACGACATCGCGGGTATCGGTGTTGGTCATGCTCTGTACGCTCACGGGCGCGCCGCCGCCTATGGCGACGGAGCCGGCGAAGACTTGACGAGTCATGGGAACCTCCTGTGACAATTAAGAATTCAGAATTAAGAATTAAGAATCAATGGCCTGCGGCCCGTAGCGGCGGCTATCAGCCGCCGCGTACCCTGTTTCCCTCACAGCACGTAGGTCATGATGTCGTGCACGGCGAGGACTGCGGCAAGGCCCAGCAGTATCACCAGGCCGACCATGTGCACAAGACCTTCCTTCTCCGCGGGTATGGGTTTTCTGCGTATGCCTTCGATGATCAAAAACAGCAGCCGCGAGCCGTCCAGCCCCGGGAACGGTATCAGGTTGATGATGCCCAGGTTCAGGCTTATGACGAACATGAAATCCAGTATCAGACTGAAGTCTGTCTGCAGTTCCCGGCTCACGACGGCCACCATGCCGATCGCGCCGGTCACGTCCTCCGCGCCCTGGAACTTGAATATCAGGTTGCGCAGCACGTCGATCATCAGCGTCGAGGCGCGCTTCGTGAGGCCCCAGGCGTCGCGTATGGCTTCTGGGAACGTGTCGCGCGCGTACTCCGCCGTGAAGGTCACGCCGATCAGCTTCCGGCCCTCCTCCTCGTCCGAGGCGGCGGGCGTCAGCGTGAACGAGAGCGCCTCTCCGGCGCGGTCCACGGTCAGCTCGACGGCGTCGTTTTCCTGTATCGCCTGCTGCAGCGCGGCCACGCCCTCCGCGCTGTAGGGGATCTCCTCGCCGTTGACGTGCGTTACGACGTCGCCCGTCTGAAGGCCGGACTCCACGGCCGGAAGCCCTTCGCTCAGCGTATCGACGCAGGGCGTCACGTCCTTCATCATCGGTATGGCGCAGTAGATGCCTATGGCGATGGCGAAGGCCAGTACGAAGTTCATCACTGGGCCGGCCAGCACGGTCAGGAAGCGTCGCCAGACGGGCCGGTTGTTCATGGCGTCGGGCGAAGGATCGTCGTCGTCCTCGCCGACGAAGCGGCAGTAGCCGCCCACCGGCAGCAGGCGCACGGAATACTGTATGCCCTTGCGCGTCCAGCCGAACAGCTTCGGGCCCATGCCCACGGAGAATTCGATCACGCCTATGCCCATCGCGCGGCCCACGAAGAAGTGTCCGAGCTCGTGCGCAACGATGATGACCCCCAGCATCAATATGGCGATCAGTATGTACAGTATGTTGGTCAGCATGGCTGCCTCCTCAGCATCGACCGCGCCGTGCGCCGCGCGGCCTCGTCGGCGGCATGCACGTCCTCGATCGATCGTATATCACAGACTTCAGTCTTTTCGAGCGTGGCTTCGATGATCGGACAGATCTGTCCGAACGCGATCTCGCGCTTCAGGAACGCCTCGACCGCCACCTCGTTCGCGCCGTTCAGCGCGATCGGATGCGCGCCGCCCATGCGCTGCGCCTCGCGCGCCAGCTCCATGCAGGGGAAGCGCGCCTGGTCCGGCTTCTCGAACGTCAGAGAACCTACTTCGGTCAGGTCGAGGGGCCGCGCGCCGTGCGCAAGGCGCTGCGGGAAGCCCATCGCCACCGAGATCGGGCCGCGCATATCCGGATGCCCCATCTGCGCAAGCACCGCGCCATCCTCGAACTCGATCATCGAATGGACGATGCTCTGCGGGTGTATCACCACGTCGATGCGACTGAGCGGCATGGAGAACAGGTGGTGCGCCTCTATGATCTCTAAGCCCTTGTTGATGCGCGTGGCGCAGTCCACGGTGATCTTCGCGCCCATGTTCCACGTCGGGTGCGCAAGCACGTCCTCCACGCGCGCCGTCCGCATGCGGGCGATGTCCCAGTCGCGCAGCGCGCCGCCGGAGCACGTCAGTATGAGCTTTGCGACGGGGACGCCGTGCGCGGCCTGCAGGCACTGGAATATGGCGGAATGCTCGCTGTCCACGGGGAGCATGTCCCTGCCCAGTCGTCTCGCCTTCTCCATGACCAGCGCGCCGCCGGTGACGAGCGCCTCCTTGTTGGCAAGCAGCACGCGGCTGCACACGTCCAGTGCCGTCCAGACCGCGTCCAGTCCGGCGATGCCCACGATGGCGCACAGCGCGTCATCCGCCGGCGCGGCCTTCAGCGCCTGGACCGCGCAGTCAGGTCCGAACACCCATTCGATGTCCTTCAGGTCGTCCGGTATGCACGCGGGCTCTTCGAGCAGTCCAGCCGCCCGCGGGTGGAACCTGCGCGCCAGCGCGAACAGCTCGTCGGCGCGCGTGCCGGCGACCAGCGAGGCCACGCGGAACCGATCCGGGTAGCGCGCCACGATGTCCAGCGCCTGCGTGCCGATCGAGCCCGTCGCGCCGAGTATGGCGATAGAACGCATATTGTCAGGCATGATGTCCTCCCTGTGGTTTGCGTATGGACAGATTATACCGCAAACAGATGAATTCTTCAACAAGCGAAGATTAAGAGAGGGGCCGGCCAAAATGGACCATGTTGCCATTTTGGACCGGCCCCGCCGTGTCTGCCGGAAACACGCTTCCGTCACAGGCCCATCGCTTCGAAGAATATGTAGCACGCGAACGCGCAGAAGAGTATGCCGTCGAACCTGTCCATCATGCCGCCGTGTCCGGGGAACACGCGCCCGAAATCCTTGAGGCCGCACCAGCGCTTGACGATGGAGGCGGCCAGGTCGCCGATCTGTGAAAGCGCGCCGGCGCACAGCCCCAGCAGCGCGAACGCCCATATGGGCGGCAGCGCTGCGGCCGCGCCCGTGGGATCCAGCGCCGGGAAGCGCCGGGCGGCGAACATGAAGCACGCCGGCAGAAGCGCCGCGAAGGCGACGCTTGCGAGCAGCCCGCTCACCGCGCCCTCGACGGTCTTCTTGGGGCTGATCAGCGGCGAGAGCTTGTGTCTTCCGAACGCGGACCCGCCGCTTTTATCCTTAAAGTCAGAAAAACCGCAGCT
>SVGK01000223.1 GCA_015056395.1 Clostridiales bacterium | reverse complement strand
GTGTTCGAGAATCTGACGCTCAGGCCCATCACCGGGGAAGAGATAAAGGGCTTCGGGCATACGTATGCGGGGCTTGACTGGGGCTGGTATCCGGATCCCACGCACTTCGTGCGCTGTGCGTTCGACGCGGCGCAGCGGCGGCTGTGGGTATATGACGAGTGGCGCGCGAACAAGACGGCGAACATAGACATATACAGGCATCTGACGGCGCAGAAGGGACTGACGAGGGCCGAAGAGGTCATCGCCGACAGCGCGGAGATGAAGAGCGTGAACGACATGCGCTCCTACGGCATGCGCTGCGTGGCCGCGACCAAGGGGCCGGGGAGCGTGCGCACGCGCATCAAGTGGCTGCAATCGCTCTCCGAGATCGTGATCGACCCGGCGCGGTGCCCGTTCGGTGCCCGTGAATTCAGCCAGTACGAATACGAGAGGAACCGGGAGGGGCAGCCGGTGGAGGCCTATCCGGACAGGGACAATCACGCCATAGACGCGGTTGGCTATGCGACCAACAGGATATGGCTGCAGAGCGGCATGTAAGGGGGACGGACGACGATGCTTGAACGAATGAAGGCCTGGGTGCTCAGGTGGCTTGGCATCAAGGTGGAGCACAACGGAGACGCGCCGGACAGGTTCGTGCTGGATTACGAGGACCTGGAGGGGGAGGACATCACCGCGACGATCGCCGGGAAGCTGGCCACGCTGACCATGGCGGACAGCACGATGGAGGTCACGGACCGGTACAGCAAGGAGCCGGGCGCGCGCGTGGAGCTGATCGCGGAGGCGCTTTCGGACGTCTGGAAGTCGCTTGCGCACATCACGGCGCAGGTGTTCGGGAAGGGCGGCAAGGCGCTGGTGCCCATCGTGATGGACGGGCACGTGGCGGTGCACGCGGTGGACCAGAACCGGCTGCTGATACGCGAGATGCAGAGCGGGCGGCTCACGGCGGCCACGCTGCTGGTGGACAGGGAGACCATAGGCGGGAACCGGTACTTCCTGCTGGCGGACTATTCGCTGGAAGGCGGTAACCAGATGATACGCTATCGCGCGGTGCGCGACGGCGGCGACCACGCGCCCATGGGCATCGCGCCCAGATGGGCGGGGCTTTCGGAAGAGATCGTGATCAACGACGTGGACAGGCTGCTGTTTGCGTATCTCAAGTGCCCCAGAGACGACCGCAGGGACGGTCAGCGGCACGGCGTGCCCATCACCTACGGCGCGGAGAAGCTGATCAGGGAGATCACGGAGCACGCCGCGATATACCGCCGCGAGTACAAGCTGACCAGACCCATGCTGGGGCTGGACGCGAGCCTCTGGCGGGACGAATACCAGGATGGGGCCAGCATAAAGGCGATACGCCGCAGCGTGCAGGACAGCGACGAGCCGTTCGTGCCGATGCAGATCACGAGCATGGACGGGAGCGGCACGTGGCAGTATTACGCGCCGGAGATACGCCAGAAGGCCATGGAGGAGCGGCTGATGAGCCTGTACCGGCGCATAGAGAAGGTATGCGGGCTCTCGCAGGGCGTGCTGACGGAGCGGCAGGCGCTCTCCTACGCCAACAAGGACGAGGTGCGTGCGGCGCAGTACGACACGTACAGCACGATCAAGAACATGCGCACGGCGTGGGAGACCGCGTTCGACGACCTGGCCTACGCGGTGGACGCGCTGGCGGAGGCCTACGGGCTGACGCCTGCCGGGAGCCGCGGGCAGTACGAGCTATCGTTCGACTGGGACACGAGCATGGTCGAATCGAGCACGGAGGCCTTCCAGCAGAACGTAGAGCTTGCGAACATGGGCGCGATGAGCAAGGCGGAGCTGAGACAATGGGTGCTGGGCGGCACGCTGGAGGAGAACGAGGAAGCGGTGGCAGGCATCGGCGGAAACGACGACGTGATCGGAAGGATCCTGGGGGCGAGTGAGGAATAATGGCCTGGAACACGCGGCGCGAGGTACGCTCCCGGCCTTCCGAGAGGCTGACGGACGCGGAGCTGGATGCGCTTACGCAGGCGGTCGTTGACAGGATGGGGAGGGTCAACGACGAGTACCTGCGGAGGATGGGCGAGCACATCGCGGAGATCGGGGAACTCTGGCCTTCCGACGTGCACCGGCTTCAGCAGATGCGGAGGATGCGCAAGGGGCTTGCGGAGATGCAGCGGAAGATCGCGGCCGCGTGCGAGGCTTCTTCGGAAGACATCGCAAGGATATTCGCGCAGACAGCGCGGACGGACGCGCGGATGGCCGCGAAGGTGCTGGGCGGCAACTACGCGACGGTGAACAATGTGCCGCTACAGAGGATCGTGCGCGGGCAGCTCAGGGAGACGGTCGGGCGGATGCGGAACCTTGCCAACACGACGGTGGTGTCGGAGTATTACAGGGACGCCATAGACGAGGCCGTGACGCTGGTGCAGAGCGGCGTAGAGGACTATGGCAGCGCGATGCGCAGGGCATTGCGCGAGGCCGGGGAACACGGGCTGAGCGTTGTGGAATACGAGAGCGGACACCGAAGAAGGCTCGACAGCGCGGTGCGGATGAACGTGCTGGACGGGGTGCGGCATCTGAACCAGTCGATCATGGAGGAGGTCGGGCGGCAGTTCGGGGCGGACGGGGTGGAAATAGACGCGCACATGCTGTGCGCGGAGGACCATCTGCCCTATCAGGGCGGGCAATACTCGAACGAGGAGTTCGAGGAGATACAGGACGGCCTGCAGAGGCCGTTCGGGGAATGGAATTGCCGGCACACCTGGCATCCGATCATGATGGGGATCAGTCCAAGGACGTATACGGACGGGCAGCTCGAGGAGATGCGCGCGTATTCGACAGAGGAAGTGACCATCGATGGGCGGACGAAAACGCGGTATCAGTGGTCGCAGGAGATGCGGCGCATCGAGACGGCTGTGCGCAAGGAGAAGGACGTAGCCACGCTTGCGCGGTATGCCGGGGACGAGGAGCTCAGACGGCAGTGCCAGGGGAGGATACTGGCGCTGAACGAGAGGTACAGGGAGGTGGCCGGCGGGGCCGGGGTGAGGGCGGAGTTCGGGAGGACGTTCGTCAGAGGGTTTGTGGATGATCTTCCGGTCGGCAGCAGCGGCCCTTCCGTGAGTACAGGAGGTTTGAGCACTGCGGGCCTGGGAAACCATGAATCCGTGATCGCCGGCATGGTCGGAAAATCAGATGCGACGATCCAACAGGTTTGGAACAAGAACGCGAGCGAGTTAAGGGTGCTGGATGCACATCATTTGGGCAATGCGTATTGCGAAGGCCGAAATGGCGTCAGATTTGATATCGACAGAGTTGCTAATGGCACAGATTATAAAGCACCATATCAAACGGCCTTTCACGAGTTTGGACACCAGATCGACTTTCTCAGCGGCAGGAACGGATTGCCGATCTCGTATACGTATAAAAACGACCTTCTGTCCAGGACAGCTATGCGTGAATCACGGGAACACCTGAACGAGTTTTTTCGAAACAACTTCAAGAAGTATTACCCGTCACTGTCAAGACGGGACATCTTACGAACGGCGCCCAATGACAGAAGTGTGCGCCTTCTCGCCGATCAGTTTGCTGCGGGAACGATCAACGTCGACCAGGTATTGACAAACCAAAGGGTATTTGATACACTGATGGCGTTGGCGGGAAAGCAGATGGAACGGGATTTCTGTAACTTAGTCAAGGCCCGTTATAAAGAACGTGAACGCGTTGATATTTCAGACATCTTTGAACCCACGACCAAGGTAAACTATCCCTTCGGCATTGGACATCGATATGATCATCCGACGTATTGGTATCGCGCGGGCAACCACGGTACTGAGATATTCGCAGAGATGTTTTCTGCTGAGATCGGTAACCATGCTTCATTGAAGGCGATCAAAGAGTTTTATCCGGAGACCTACAAGGTTTTCCGTGAGATCCTGGAGGTGATCAAATGACGTTCAAGGATACTTCGAAGATGACCAGACTGGAATTAAGTATTTACGAAGGAGAGCTCTTTGACCTGTACGAGGAGACCTTCGGAGAGGGCTATCGTATGCCTTTTGACCGTCCGAACACGGACGTTGTTGTCGCCGACCTGATCCACTGCCTGAAGACCGGGCAGAAGAAGGTATGGCCGGAGGACAAGTACCCGTTGCCGGAAGGCGCAGTGATTTAAACGCAAGCCGCCCACACGGGCGGTTTTTTGATGTGAAGAAGGAGGTGACGAGATGAAAGGTACAGGCGTGGAGAGTTCCGGGCTGTTCGAAGGTACGATGGGAGCACGCGCAATGGGCGCCCATGCAATGGGCGAGGAAAGCGTGAAGGATGAAGTCGAGAGCGACGCATTCAAGGCCGCCATGCGCGAGGCGGGGCGGCAGTTCGCGATCGGGTTCATGGAAGCCGCAGGTGGCAATGCGGAATCTACGATTCCGTATTGCCAGTTTTGCGTAAACGCAAAACCGCGGATCTTCAAATCAGAGATTTGAAGACCGCGCCGCTTGTGATGCGTATATTCGATGGTACGAGAGATTTGGTGAGGAAGAAGTATGATGGGGAACGACGGGCGCGCCAAGGGGCGCCCCTACGGTGAGACTGAAATGTTGTGCAGACGACGGGGAGTCGATCGGAATGCGGGTAGCAGAGGTGGCGATGCGGAATCAAGGATTCTGCATCGCCACCTCTATTTATTGGTCCAGGATATGATCCACGCAGCGGAGGGCGCGGGCGTGGAGCGCGTGGATCCAGCGCGGCTCGTAGCCCATCGTGGAGGCGAT
>SVGK01000222.1 GCA_015056395.1 Clostridiales bacterium | reverse complement strand
GGCGAGACCGCCAAGTACTTCCACACCCTGTATGAAGAGGGCCTGCTGAACGTGGACTGCTTCGAGCCCATGACCGGTTCCTCCACCAACTACACCAACAACGAGATCGCGCAGGACATCGCGAAGATCGGCGTCATGGGCGTCTGGTCCGACATGTCCATCATCAACAACGACGTGCGTCACGAGTACATCCCGATCCCGCAGATGTCCACCGAGCTGGGCACCGTGGGCAACGCTCTGAACTACTCCGAGCTGCAGGATGCCTGCGACACCGCCATCTCCATGGACTGCGAGTTCCCCGAGATCATCGCCGCGTTCGTCGAGTACATGATCTCTGACCCGCAGCTGTCCGTGCAGTCCAACTGGGGCGCCATCGGCGGCAACTACTATCTGGCGGATGACGGCGTGATGCGCTTCCATCTGGATGAGCGCGGCGACATCATCACCGGCACCGAGTGGGGCGACTTCGAGAACAACTTCGGCCAGGCCCGTGAGAACACCACCACCTGCCGCGGTTCCATGATCGTTCTGAACGAGTACTACAACACCGAGGATCAGCCGGACGGCATCGTCGAGTACACCTATGACGCGGCCAACCTGTTGGCCTTCCAGATCGTGAACGGCAAGAACGAGGATCTGGCCAAGTACGACACCATCCCGAAGATCATGCTGCTCAACCAGGAACAGCAGGAGATCTCCCGCCTGGTGGAAGTCACCAACCCGATCGTCAAGAAGTACGTTCAGGAGTGGGTCACCAACGGCGACGTCGACGAGACCTGGGATGCCTATGTGGCTGAGCTGCAGGGCGCCGGCATCGACCGCATCGTCGAGATCTATCAGGCCGCGCTGGATCGCATCGGCTGATCGATCGAAACTCAACGGAAAGGAGAGAAAGTGTCCGCCCTTTCTCTCCGTTTTCTTACACGGATGATCATAAAGACAAGGAGCGTCACAAGCCATGAGCCGCGACTTCAGACCCCTGCGCCACTATACGCCGCCCTTCGGGTGGATCAACGATCCCAACGGCCTGGTATACGAGGATGGCACCTGGCACCTCTTCGCACAGCACAACCCCGAGGCCACGCACTGGGGCCCCATGCATTGGCGGCATGCCGTCAGCTGCGACCTGCTCTCCTGGGAGGACAGGGGCATCGCGCTTTTCCCGGATGAAGCGCTCGGCATGATATTCTCTGGCAGCGCCGTGATCGACCACGGTAACACGTCCGGGCTGGGCGACGGCGCCGATCCCATGATACTCATGTACACCAGCCACGGCGAGCACGAGCAGCAGAGCATCGCGTATTCGAACGACCGCGTGACTTTCACGCCCTACGCGGGCGATCCCGTGATCCCGAACACGGTCCAAAAGAACTTCCGCGACCCCAAGTGCTTCTGGGACGCCGAACGCGGCCGCTGGTGCGTCGTGATCGCGGCGGGAGACCGCGTGGAGTTCCACGCCTCGCCCGACCTGATACGGTGGCAGAAGACGGGCGAATTCGGACAGTGCGAAAACCGCATGGGCGGCGTGTTCGAGTGCCCGGACCTGTTCCCGCTGCCCGCGCCCGACGGCTCGACCGTGTGGGTGCTGATCGCCAGCATGGCGCATCCCGGTCCCTTCGGCGGACACAGGACGCAGTACTTCCTTGGACAGTTCGACGGCGAGACGTTCCGCGAGACCATGCCCGCGCCCCACGCGCGGCTGCTCGACGCGGGGTATGACGACTACGCGGCGGTCACGTTCGCGAATGCAGACAGGCCCATGCTGCTGGGCTGGGCGAACGCGTGGTGCTACGCCATGTTCGAGCCGACCGACCCCTTCTGCGGCGCGATGACCTATGCCCGGGCGCTCTCGCTCGTGGAGACGGACGCGGGGCTTTGCCTTGCGCAGAAGCCCGTCACGCCCGCGTTCAGGGACGTGCCCGTGCCGACCGAGCCCGCGCCGGACCCGCTGCCCCGCCGGTATCTGCCGAAGGCGGAGGGCGTCGTCAGGGGAGAAGTGTTCCACATACGCGTGGAGAGCGAGGGCTGCTTTGCGCTGACGCTTTCGAACGAAGGGGGAGAATCCCTATGCGTGACGCTCGGCACCGACCAGAGCCTGGTGGTCGACCGCAGCCGCGCCGGGAACAGCGACTTCAGCCCGCTGTACGCCTCCGGCCTGTTCGCCGTCATGGCGCAGCCGCGCAAGGTCCACGGGCCAGCGACGCTCGACCTGTACTTCGACAGGATGATCTGCGAGACGTTCCTGGACGGCGGCACGCTCGTCAACACGTCCGTCGTGTTCCCCGAGGCGCCTTACACGAAGGCGACGCTGCTGGGCGAGGGACGGCTGTATATTGGCGAGGAAGCGCAGTGAAAGATTTCGATACATAACTTAAAGGAGATACCGCCATGAGCACGAAAGGAAACCGGGACTTCCGCCCATTCCGCCACTATGCGCCGCCCGCCGGCTGGATCAACGATCCCAACGGCCTGGTCTATGAAGACGGCACGTGGCACCTGTTCGCACAGCACTATCCGCACGACGCCGTGTGGGGCCCCATGCACTGGGTCCACGCGACCAGCCGGGACCTGCTCACATGGACGGATCAAGGCATCGCGCTGTACCCGGACGACAAGCTGGGCATGGCGTTCTCCGGAAGCGGCGTGATCGATCGCGGCAACACATCGGGCCTGGGCGACGGCGTCGACCCCATGGTCCTCATGTACACCAGCCACGGCGAATACGAACAGCAGAGCATCGCGTTCTCCAACGACCGCGTGCATTTCACGCCCTATCAGGGCAATCCCGTCATGCCGAACGCCGAGAAGCCGGATTTCCGCGATCCGAAGGTGTTCTACAACGAGATCAAAAAGTGCTGGACCGTGATCGTCGCCGCGGGCGACCATCTGGAGTTCCACGCCTCCGACGACCTGATACACTGGCGCAAGACCGGCGAGTTCGGGCAGAAGGCGAACCGCTTGGGCGGCATCTACGAGTGCCCCGACATGTTCCCGCTGACCGCGCCGGACGGCTCGACCGTGTGGGTGCTGATACTGAGCCTGCTGCTCCCGGCGCCCTACGGCAGCAGCCGCACGCAGTACTTCCTGGGCCGCTTCGACGGCGACACGTTTGAGGAGACCATACCCGCGCCGTACCCGCGCATACTCGACTCCGGCTACGACAACTACGCCGCCGTCACGTTCAACGGGGCGGACAGGCGCGTCATGATCGGCTGGGGCAGCGCGTGGAGCTATGCGTTCTTCGAGCCCACGAACGAGTTCTGCGGCATCATGACCTATGCACGCGAGCTCACGCTGGTCGACACGGAGGCCGGCCTGATGCTGGCCGCGAAGCCCGTCACGCCCGATTTCGACCTGAAGGAAGCGACGCCCGTCGAAAAGCCCGCGGACGCGGATCGCTTCTGGCAGCCGCAGGCCATCGCGGAACTGCCCGGCGAGCTGTTCCACGCGCGCATCGAGGCGGAGGACAACTGCCGGCTGGAGCTTTCGAACGCGCTGGGCGAGAAGCTCGTGGTGCTGCTTACGAACGAGCAGAAGCTGGTGGTCGACCGCTCGAAGGCCGGCCAGAACGGCTTCAGCGAGATGTTCGCAGACGGCCTGTATTCGGTGATGACCGCGCCGCGCACCGCCCACGGCCCCGCCGTGATCGACGTGTACTTTGACAGGATGATCGCCGAGGTGTTCATGGACGGCGGCACCGTGGTCAATTCGTCCATCGTGTTCCCGACAGAGCCCTATACGAAGGCAAAGCTGATCGGCCGGGGCAAGCTGTACGTGGGCTGACGGCCGATAGGACAAGGAGGGCTGACTGTATGCATGCATTCAAGCGCGACCGCGCCGCCGCCGTGATCGAGACGACCGCCGGCGCGCTGCGCGGCTATGAGTATGACGGGCTGTCCGTATTCAAGGGCATACCATATGCCCGGGCGCGCCGCTTCCACGCGCCAGAACCGGTCGAGAAGTGGTCGGGCGTGCGCGACGCGGGCAGCTATGGCTTCGTGTGCCCGCTCATGTCCCTGCCGGAACCCAACGGCGAGCTGTATGTGCCGCACCGCTACTGGCCCATGGACGAAAACTGCCAGAACGTGAACGTCTGGACGCCCGCCCCGGACGGGAAGAAGCGGCCCGTGCTGGTCTGGCTGCACGGCGGCGGCTTCACGGACGGCTCCGCGATAGAGCACATCGCCTATGATGGCGCGAACATGAGCCGCCTGGGCGACGCCGTGGTGGTGAGCGTGAACCACAGGCTGAACCTGCTGGGCTACTTCGACCTGTCCGAATTCGGCGAGGAGTATGAGAACGCGGGGAACGCCGGCGGGGACGACATCATCGCTGCGCTGATGTGGATACGCGACAACATCGAATGTTTCGGCGGCGATCCCGGGAACGTGACCGTGTTCGGGCAGTCCGGCGGCGGGGCCAAGGTGACCACGCTGCTGCAGTCGCCCGCGGCGGACGGGCTGTACGCAAAGGGCATCGTGATGAGCGGCGTGATCGACGAGAACATCACCAAGGGCGGCGGCAGCGGACCGGAGCTTGCGCGGGCGCTGATGCGCGAGCTGGGCGCATCGGACATACGCGGACTGGAGAAGGTTGACTATCACGACCTGGCGCGCGCGACGCTTCGCGTAAAGCCGGCGCTTGAGAAGGCCGGCCACGCGGTGGGCTTCTGGCCGCACCCGAACGCGCACTACGTCGGTGACCCGCTGTCCTGCGGCTTCCGCGCCGAGACGGCCGACGTGCCGCTCATG
>SVGK01000221.1 GCA_015056395.1 Clostridiales bacterium | reverse complement strand
ATTCTACCTGGTCGATCTGCCGGGCTACGGCTTTGCGCGCGCGCCCAAGCAGGAGAAGGAAAAGTGGGGCGCGATGATCGAGGGCTACCTGGAGCATTCGCCCAATCTGAAGCACGTGTTCCAGCTGGTAGACATACGCCACACGCCCACGAACGAGGATGTCATGATGGTCGAATACCTGAGGCACTATGACATACCGTTCACGGTCATCGCGACAAAGGCGGACAAGCTCTCCCGCGCACAGCAGAGCCGGTCCATACCGGTGATCTGCCGCACGCTCGTCGTGCAGCCGTGGGAGGTATATATCTATTCATCCGAAAAAGGTACCGGGCGCGACAGGCTCGGCGAAGTCATCGAATCGATACTCAAACCGCAGACAGAGGCTTGAGGAGTGTCAGGAGGAACAGTACATATGGGCGTCAAAGTCGTAAAGTTCGGCGGTTCATCCCTTGCGGACGCGGAGCATTTCAAAAAGGTCAAGAAGATCATACTCTCCGATCCGTCGCGCTGCTATGTCGTGCCGAGCGCGCCGGGCAAGCGCTTTCCCAACGACGAGAAGATCACGGACATGCTCTACCAGTGCCACCGCCTGGTGGACATCAACCAGCCGCACGAGGAGATCTTTGAACGCATCGCGAACCGCTACCTCGAGATCGCGCGCGAGCTGGGCCTCGACTTTGACCTTGAAAAGATACTGCGCGAGACCAGCCACGAGATACGCGCGCGGCGCAGCGCCGACTTTGCCGCCAGCCGCGGCGAATACCTGAACGGCATCATGCTCTCGCACTATCTGGGCTGGGACTTCATCGATCCGGCGGACGTCATCAAGTTCGACCGCCGCGGCGCGTTCGCGTCCGAGTGGACGAACGAGATGCTGAAGAAGGCGATGGAGGACCACCCGCGCGCCGTCATACCGGGCTTCTACGGCTCCTACCCCAATGGAGAGGTGCACACCTTCTCGCGCGGCGGCAGCGACGTGACGGGCGCGATTGTAGCCCGCGCTGCGGAAGCGGACATGTACGAGAACTGGACGGACGTGAACGGCTTCCTGATGGCGGATCCGCGCATCGTCGAAAACCCGCGCTGCATACGCAGGCTCACCTACCGCGAGCTGCGCGAGCTGAGCTACATGGGCGCCACGGTGCTGCACGAGGAAGCGATTTTCCCGGTGCACAAGGCGGGCATACCCACGAACATCCGCAACACGAACAACCCGGACGACCCCGGCACGCTCATCACGGAGCTCCCGGCGGATGCGAGCGAGCGCGGGCAGATCACGGGCATCGCCGGCCACAAGGACTTCACGCTGATCACCATCGACAAGGCGATGATGAACTCCGAGTACGGCTTCGGGCGGCGCGTGCTGCAGGCGCTCGAGGACTTCGACGTGTCCTTCGAACACCTGCCCACAGGCATCGACACGATGTGCGTGGTCGTCGCGGACAAGGAGCTGATCGCGCGCAAGGACCAGATCATACAGCGCATCAAGCAGACTTGCCAGCCCGACACGATCGAGATACAGTCGGGCCTCGCGCTGATCGCCACAGTGGGCTACGGCATGGTCCGCACGCCCGGCTCCGCGGCCAAGCTCATCACGGCGCTGTACGAGGCGGGCGTGAACATACGCATGATCGACCAGGGCTCCAGCGAGTTCAACATCATCGTGGGCGTAGACACCGCAGACTTCGAGACGGCCATGCGCGCGATCTACAACGCGTTCGTGTCGTAAGAAAAGGGAGATATAAGACGAGGGGGATGCAGATGGTGGCATCCCCCTCGTCTTATGATCCGGGTAAGTGACAGCCCGGAGACCACCGCTACGGGTGTCGATACGAACAGCCTTGCGTAGGGACGCCATTCATGGCGTCCGCCGCGCGTGAGCGCACATTCTTCCGTGTCTTCCGTGTCCTCCGTAGGGACATGGTATGCCGGGTCCAAATTGCCGGTGCGGCATTGCTGAATAACATGGCGGCCCGAAAGCTACCGCTACAGGTGTTGATAGGACCAGAGCCGCTCGCTTCGAATGCCCACACATGGACAGCCGAGCGCTGTCCCTTTCGCTTCATTCCGGGTCAAGGTCTATCCCCGGATAGTGCATCAAAACCTCCGCCTGCTCAAATCCCGCCTTCTGCAGAAGGTGCAGCATATGCGGGTAGCGCACGCGTATGTTGCACTCCGCTCTCGCAAGGCCGTGCTGTTCGAGCTGATCGCAGGCGCGCTGTATCAGCGCCGTGCCTATGCCGTGCCTGCGCCAGCGCCGTTCGGTCTGTATGAAGCCGATCACGCCGATATCACCCTCGCGCCAGAACAGCACCTCTCCGGCCATCACGCCGCCCTGCAGCGCCATGAGCCGCATAAAGCCCTTGCGCGCCGTGAACTGGTCCAGCCACGTCCTGTCGCGCTCCACGTTGAAAAGCTGGTTGTAGCGCATCAGGAAGCTCCTGCGCTCCAGCATGTCCTCAAGCCTGTCGTGCTCTATGCGCACGCCGTCAGGAAGCCGGGCGTGTATAAGACAGGGGAGATCGAGCTGCATGCGCACGAGCCCGTCGTTGTCCTCGAGCCCGAAAGGCTTGAAGTGCTGCAGCAGTGCCTGCTCGTCCGGCGCACAGCGCGTGAATATGCGCGCGTATTCGCCGTGCTCCTGGCAGATCTGATACGCGCGCGCGATCGTCGCGCCCATCAGCACATCCGGAAGTTCGTCACCGTCGGTCTGTATGCGCACGAGCAGCGGACGCGCGGGATAAAGCATAGGGTTCAGGTCCTCATAGAGCACGCTGCTGCCGAGCACCGCCCCCGTCCTGCCGTCGATCGCACAGAACGTATTCTTTGTAGGCTGCCCGTCCACGGGCGCTCGTTCATGGCGAATCAGTACCATTGAAACTGTCTCCGATCACTAAATCAATATTACTATTAATGGTATTTACCTGCGAAAGTTTTTATAATCTGCTGGTCTATTGTCGACGATGCCGATCTTCCTCTCGATCTGTGCCGACACGTCTATGCCCAGCGTATAAGTCAGCTGCAGGCCGTACATCATCACGTCGGCAAACTCTTCGGCGATCAGCTTGACGCGTTCCGGATCGCCGCCCTGCATCAGCTTCACGACGTCCTCGTGGTCAAGCCACTGGAAGTGCTCGAGCAGCTCGCTCATCTCCACGGTCATCGCCATGGCGACGTGCTGGGGGTCCTGTATCCCGTCGTCGCCCCAGCCCTTGCGCCTGCAGAGCGCCAGCACGGCCTCCTTCAGCTCGCTTATAGTGGTCTTCTCATCGGTCATATATCACACCTCTTTCAACACGGCATTATACCATACCCCGATAAAAGAATGCAAATTATAGCGGAATTTGTAATGGTTCACGAACAAATCGTTGAAATCTCGGGCGTTCGTTCAATCTTAACGTCAATCGTGTATACTCAAAATGATATGAAAGATTTGGAGGAATCCCATGGCAAACAGCTATACGGCAAAGGACATACAGGTGCTCGAAGGCCTTGACGCCGTGCGCATGCGTCCCGGCATGTACATAGGCTCCACCGGAACGCGCGGCCTGCATCACCTGATCTGGGAGATCGTCGACAACGCCATCGACGAAGCCGCCAACGGCTATGCGTCCCGCATATCGGTCACGCTCAAAAAGGACGGCTCGTGCGAGGTCTCCGACGACGGCCGCGGCGTCCCCGTGGACATACACCCGCAGTTCGGCGTATCCGCGGTCGAGGTGGTCTACACCCAGCTGCACGCCGGCGGCAAGTTCAACGACAAGAACTACGCCTATTCCGGCGGCCTGCACGGCGTCGGCGCATCTGTCGTAAACGCGCTGAGCGAGTGGCTCACGGTCGATGTCTATCAGAACTATTCGCACTACTTCCAGCGCTACGAATCAATCACGGATCCGAAGACGGGCAAGGTGCAGTCCGGCAAGCCTGTCGCGCCTCTCGAGAAAGTCGGCACCACGCGCAAGCGCGGCACCACCGTGCGCTTCATGCCGGACCGCAGGGTGTTCGAGGACACGCGCTTTCAATACGACCTGGTCAGGCGCCGCGTGCGCGATCTCGCTTATCTGAACAAAGGCATCCGCTTTTCTTTTATTGATGAGAGGGAATCTGACCCTGAAAAACGTGAAAAAGAATATTGTTATGAGGGTGGATTGACAGACTTCGTTCGGTATTTGAATGAGGAAAAGACGACGATCACCGAACCCATCGCCTTTGAATCCAGCCGTGATGGCCTGATCGTCCGCGTGGCGATACAGTACAACGATACCTTCAACGATTCGATACATTCCTTCGTCAACAACGTGCCAACGCCTGAAGGCGGCTCACACGAGATCGGCTTCAAGACCGCCGTCACGAAGGCTTTCAACGACTATGCGCGCCGCATAGGCCTGCTCAAGGAAAAGGACAACAACCTGTCCGGCGACGATCTGCGCGAGGGCATGACAGCCGTGATCTACGCGGGCGTGAAGAACCCGGAGTTCGAGGGCCAGACGAAGGGCCGGCTGGGCAACCCGGAGGTCAAGCCTCTCTACGAGGCCGTCTGCACCGAACAGCTGCAGATCTATCTGGACGACCTGAAGAACCAGGAGGAGGCCCAGCGCATACTGGACAAGGCGATCAAGGCGGCGCGCGTGCGCGAGGCCGCGCGCAAGGCGCGCGACCAGGCGCGCGTCAAGAACGCCATAGAGGCTGCGCCGCTGGTGGGCAAGCTGTCGGCCTGCACCGGCCGCAAGGCGGAGCAGAACGAGCTGTTCATCGTCGAGGGCGATTCCGCAGGCGGCA
>SVGK01000220.1 GCA_015056395.1 Clostridiales bacterium | reverse complement strand
CCCTCGCCGTACCGCCCGAGGCGGAAGCTCTTCACCGCCGGATGCGCCTTCAAGTGCTTGTGTATGCCCGCGCGCAGCACGCCCGTGCCCTTGCCGTGTATGATGTTGACCTCGCGCAGCTTGTTGAGCACGGCGCCGTCCAGGAACATGTCCACGGCCAGCAGCGCCTCGTCCAGTGTGCTGCCGCGCACGTCGCACTCCATCTCGACGGGACGCAGTCCCACGGAGACCTTGGCCTTGCTCTTTGGCTTGTTCTCCTTTTCGGGCTTCGCGCGCCGCATGCGCTGTATGTTCGACTTGAGCTTGAGCGCGCCCGCCTGCACCGTGCATTCGCCCTTGCCGTCGGGCTTCGTGAGCACCGTCGCGATGGCGTTCAGGTCCAGCAGCAGCACGGTGTCGCCCACGTTCAGGTCGGCGGGCGCCTCGTCCTTGCCCGGGTCGGCGGACTCGATGTGCTCGGAATTCGCGTCGATCTCGCCCTGCAGGTGCGCGCGCATGGCGTGCAGCTCGTGCTCCTTCAGGTCCGTGTTCCTGTGCTTTTTGAGCTCAGCGATCAGCTGTTCGGATTCCTGCTGCGCGTGCTTCAGTATCTGGCGCGCCTGGTCCTTGGCCTTGCGCATCTCGGATTCGCGCTTTCCCTCCAGCTCGCGCTGCAGCTTTTCGGCCTCGTCGCGCAGGCGCTGCGTCTCGCGGTGCGCCTCCTCGGCCAGCGCGCGCTCCTTCTCGGCGATCTGCCTGTGGTATTCGGCGTTTGCGATCACGTCCTCGAAGCGCACCTGGTCGTGGCTCAGGCGGTCGCCCGCGTCCTTGATGAGCGCCTCCGGCAGGCCCAGCTTCCTTGAGATCTCGAACGCGTTCGACTTGCCGGGTATGCCAATGGACAGCCTGTAGGTCGGCCTGAGCGTCTCCACGTCGAATTCGACGGAGGCGTTCTCCACGCCCTTTGTCGAGAGCGCGTAGACCTTGAGCTCGGAGTAGTGCGTGGTGGCCAGCGTGGTGACCTTCCGCTTGAGCAGATGGTCCAGTATCGCCATGGCCAGCGCCGCGCCCTCGGTGGGGTCCGTGCCCGCGCCCAGCTCGTCGAACAGCACCAGCGACCTGTCCGTGACGGAATCCAGTATGGACACGATGTTGGTCATGTGCGAGGAGAAGGTGGAAAGCGACTGCTCGATGGACTGCTCGTCGCCAATGTCCGCGTAGACATCGTCGAATATGCTCAGCTCCGAGCCGAACGCCGCCGGTATCTGCATGCCCGCCTGCGCCATCATGGTCAGAAGCCCCACCGTCTTCAGCGTGACCGTCTTGCCGCCCGTGTTGGGACCGGTGATGACCAGCGTGGTGAAGTCGCCGCCCATCCACAGGTTCGAGGGCACGACCTTCGCGGGATCGATCAGCGGGTGGCGGGCGCGTATCAGGTTTATGTGCCCCTCCCGATTGAGCTTCGGCGGCACGGCGCGCATGCTGCGGCCCAGCGCGGAACGCGCGAATATCATGTCGACCTTTGAAAGGATCTCCAGGTCGTTCGCATACAGGTCCGCGTCGGGCGCGATGCGGTCCGTGAACTCGCCCAGTATGCGCTCGATCTCGTTGTGTTCCTTGAGCGTCCACTGCTTCAATTCGTTGCCGGCCTCGACCACGGCCATGGGCTCTATGAACAGCGTGGAGCCGGAGCCGGACTGGTCGTGCACGATGCCGGGCACGTTCTGGCGGCACTCCGCCTTGACGGGCACGACGTAGCGCCCGTTGCGCACGGTGATGATCGCGTCCATCAGGTACTTCTGCGTCGTGGACGAGCGTATCAGGCTGTTGAGTTTGTCGCGCACGCGGTCGTTCAGCACGCGCATCTGCCTGCGTATGTTGTAAAGCTCCGGACTGGCGTGGTCGCTGATCTCGTCCTCGGAGAGTATCGCGTCGTAGATCTCCTCTTCGAGCGAGCGGTTCGTGGCCAGTCGGGAGCCCAGCTCGGTGAGCCTGGGCGTGTCCTCGCGGTCCGTGACCAGCGCGCCGCGCACGGTGCGCGCGGCCTTCAGCAAGTCCGCCACGCTCAGAAGCGCCTTGGCCGAGAGCGTGGAGCCGACCTTCGCGCGCTTTAAGTATTCGCGCACGTCCGTGAAGTACGCGATGGGGTTCGAGCCGGTGTAGGCCAGCACGCTGGAGGCCTCCTCGGTCTCCTGCTGCATGGCGAATATCTCGTCGGGATCGGACGAAGGTTCGAGCGCGTGGCAGCATTCGCGGCCCATCTCGGTGACGGCCATCTGCGCCATCATATCGCGGATCTTGGGGAATTCGAGTACGCGTATGTTTCTTTCATTCATGATCGATCACTCCACGGGTCTGAAATAGTGTCCCGTCGTCGAGGGAAGCGCGCTGAAGCGCTCCCAGCGAGCGTCCTGTCTGAAGTCCTGGCCGTCGAGCGCCATGCGGTGCAGCGCGACGACGTCCTCGAAGAGGGAACGGTCGTCCGTGCGCACGATCCACGCCCCGGCCTTCGGGAGTTTGCCCAGGTGGCGCAGCAGCATCAGCGGCACGGCGTTGTCGAGTTCGAGCACGCAGCCGCCCGGCGCGGCGATGCGCCTCAGCGGGAAGCGCACGCCCTTGCGGTCGGTCATGGGCTCCGTCTCCGCCTTCAGGTCGCAGCGGCTGCAGTCCGCGTGCCTGCCCTTGAGGCCGTCCGCCGTGCGGTAGGGGCAGTGCCTCAGATGCATCAATGTCACGTCGCCGTACACGCGCAGCGCCGCCGGCGTTGGCAGCGCCTTGATCTGCCTTGCGGACAGCTCGAGCGAGGGCACGTAGCCCTGTGCGCCCCACGCGGTCGCCTGTTCGACGGCATGGGCGTTTGCGACGTTGAGGCCCTCCGCGGCGATCGTGCGCCCCGGCCAGCGCGCGTTGAACTGGCCTATGTTGTTTATGAACGTCGCCGTGATGCGGTTGTCGTTCGCTTGGGCAAAGCGACTGAGCGCCGCCTGCGCGTCCCCGGGGAGCATGTCCGGAAGCCGCAGCATGAAGCTGTCCGGAAGATCCTTGTCGAAAGCACGCAGGTCCGCGGGGCGATAGATCACGCCGTCCGCGCCCAGGTCGCGCGCTCTGTTCAGTATGTACGCATCGCTGCTTTCGATCAGCAGATCCGTCCGTCCGAACGACTGTTCATGTATCCCGGTCCCGGGGACGGGGCCGAGCGCGTGCGGCTTCGGCGATCTGCGCGCTTCCAGACGGTCTATCGCGTCGCGCCGAAGCGCGTTCAGCGCCGCCATGGACAGGAAGGCGTCTTCGTCGATGTCGGTGTTTATCGAGGAGAAGCGCCACGGCGTGCCGCCTGTCTTGCCGATCTGCGCCGTCGCGCGCGCCGGGTCAAGGCCGCGCGTGCGCGCGCGTTCCACGCGCTCTCCCCGCACGGTGACCGACGTTTCGCCGTCCGACACGGTGAGCGCGGCCTCGTGGCCTGTGTGCAGCGCAAGGTCCGCGCTGAGCGCGGTCACGCGGCGCTCGCCCGACGCCATGGCGCGCGCGGCGTCCATCTGCGCCTCTGACACGAGGCGTATCAGCCTGTCGCCCCTGAGGGCCTGCGGGCATGCGGCGCGCGCGCCGGCCTCTCCTTCGAGGCTCACCGGCACGTCCAGCTCGCCGTGCCTGAGCACGAGCGAATCCCCGCGGCCCACGTCCTTCTCGAGCGTGACGTGCTCGTTCCTCAGGCATTTTCCCACGGGCACGCCTATGTGGTTCGGGCGCGCCGGATAGATGAGCTCGGCTTCGACCGCGCCGTCCAGGTAGCCCGCGGTGAAGCCGCCGCGGTTGAACATCTGCGCGAGCGCTTCGATGTCCACGGGCTTTGACGGATCGTCGATCGCGGCGCGGTAAGCGCTCGTCACCGTGCAGACGTACTCCGGCCGCTTCAGCCGCCCCTCTAACTTGAGCGAATGGACGCCCGCGTCGATCAGCTCGCCGACCCTGTCGAGCGTGCACAGGTCGCGGCAGGACAGCAGGTGCCCCTCCACGCCCATCAGGCGATAGGGGAGCCTGCAGGGCTGCGCGCAGCGGCCGCGGTTCGCGCTGCGCCCGCCGACCATGCTCGAAAACAGGCACTGGCCGGAGCCGGACACGCACAGCGCGCCGTGCGCGAACACCTCGATCTCTATGCCCAGCCCGGTCGCGCGGCGTATCTCGGAAAGCGGCATCTCGCGCGCGAGCACGACGCGCGCGAAGCCCTGATCCCTGAGGAACGCCACGCCGTCTAAGTTGTGCGCTGCCATCTGCGTGCTTGCGTGCAGCGGGAGCGACGGCACGCGCGCGCGCAGCAGGCGGGCGACGCCCAGGTCCTGCACGAGCACGCCGTGCGCGCCGGAAGCCGACACGGCGTCGACCGTCTCGTTGAACACGGCCATCTCGTCCTCGAACACCACCGTGTTGAGCGTCACGTAGACCTTCACGCCGCGCAGCGCGCAGTAGCGCACCGCGTCGCTGAGAGTCTGCGCGGTGAAGTTCTCCGCGGGCTGGCGGGCGTTGAACCTGCCCATGCCCAGATAGACGGCGTCCGCGCCGGCCTGCACCGCGGCGACCATGGCGCTCCAGCCGCCCGCCGGGCTCAGCAGCTCAGGCTTTCGCATCGCGTTCGTCCAGCAGCGCCTGCAGGCGCTGGTTCTCCTTCTGCAGGCGGCGTATCTCGTCACGCGACTTGATCTGGTCGTCCACGGCGTTGACGGCCGTCAGCACGGCCAGCTGCGCCGGCGGCAGGTTGGTCGCCTGCGCAAGCTCGGCCATCTTGCGGTCGACCTGCCTGGCCACGCGCTCGACGTGTTCTCTGGTAT
>SVGK01000219.1 GCA_015056395.1 Clostridiales bacterium | reverse complement strand
TCGTCCGGTATACCGACGGGCGGAAGGCCCGGGCGCGCGCCGTCGTTTCGGATATACACCATCGAAAGCGCGTCCGTATCGGCCGCAGTGAAGTCCTCGGGCCTGCCGTAACGTATGCGCTGATCGGCACAGGACAGTCGCTCCGCGACGCACATGCGCACATCGGCCAAGCCCTCCCGCATCAGCGCGTTCGCCGCCCACGCGGCGTCATGCGCCCTGTCGCAGTACAGAAACGTCTTTTCGGTCGTGCGGACGTGATGCCCCAGTCGGGACACGGTCAGCGCGCGACCATGGCCCGATAGGATGCCGGCCTCCTGCCAGAGCACGCCGATCTCCGCGCAGAACGCCTGCAGCGCGCCTACGCCGGGGATCACGCGCAGCGCCTCGCGCCCGAAGGCCCTTTCGAGCATGCCCAGCAGGCTGTAAAGCGTCGGGTCCCCGGACACCAGCACCGCGACCTCGGCGTCATCGCGCGCCGCATCGCCTATGCGCTGCACGGCCGTCTCGATCGGCTCGAGCGGCCTTATGTCGGCCTTTAGATGCGCATGGCGACGCGCCGCGAATACGATCCGCGCCGACGCCACGGCCTTGGCGGCCTGTGCCGTCATCAAACCGGGATCGCCCGGCCCCATGCCTATCACCGTGATCATCTTTTGGCCTCCGTATCATATCCGCGCGGCGTGACGAGCCTGCCGTCGATCACGCGCGTGTTCGATGAACCTATGAACACTGTCGTGAACATATCGACCTGCATATCCCGAAGGCATGCCAACGTCGTGATGCCACTGGACTGGCCTTCGCGCCCTATGTTCCTGACGATGCCGACAGGCCTCTCCGGTACGCACGTCTCCAGCAGTATGTCGCACGCGCGCGCCAGATGTTCGGGCCTGTGCCTGCTCATGGGATTGTAGAGCACGATCACAAAGTCGCCCAGCGCCGCCGCGCGCAGCCTCTTTTCGATGGTCGTCCAGGGCGTCAGCAAGTCTGAGAGGCTGATCACGGCAAAATCGTGGTTGAGCGGTGCGCCGAGCACAGCGGCGCCGGTCAGCGCGGCCGTGAGCCCAGGCACGATACCGACATCGACGTCCGTGCCTGCCGCCATCGTGAGTACGAGACTTGCAAGGCCGTACACGCCCGCGTCGCCGGAGCAGACGATCGCCGTCCGCCTGCCCTCCCGCGCGCACGACAGGGCGATGCGGCAGCGCTCCTCCTCGCCCCGCATGCCCGTTGTGCGGTACTCGGCGTGCGGGAACAGCGCGCGGATCATGTCGACATATTTGATATATCCGACGATGACCTCCGCGTCGCTCAACACTGCAAGCGCCTGCGGCGTGATCTGGTCCGGCGCACCGGGCCCTATGCCTACGACCGACAGCTTCATTGATTTTCCCCCGTAAACTTGATCGTGATCTCTCTCATCGCAAGCGCCACGGTCACGCCGCCGATGATCTGCTTCTTCAGGACGAGTCTCCCGCCGCTTGCGGACACCGCGGCGCGTTCGCACACGTTGTCCACGCCCGTGACCCTTTCGACGAGCGGCGAGGCCGTGAACGATCCTTCCGCCTGCTTCAGTGTTTCAGCGGGAAAAAAGCGCAGCGGCACCTTGAACTGTTCCGCGCACACGAACAGGCCTTTCTCGTCTTGCTTCAGGTCTATGGACGCGATGCCTTCGAGCGCCTCTGTCCTGAAAGCGCACATCGAGAAGGCCTCCTGTATGGCCCTCCTTATGGCGGACGCATCCGTGCCCCTGCGGCAGCCTATGCCTGCGGTCACGACCGCCGGCACGGCCTGTACCGTCTTTGAAAAAGGTTCCCCATAGCCGGGGCCTACGTAGAGCCCGACATCCCCGTTCTCCCCGAATATGTCCGCGGATCGTCCTTCGACAGGAAAATCGCTGGACAGCCCGGGCTTCTCGCCGCGCAGCTCCGCCATCGCGAAGGCGCTGACGTTTTCCAGATGTATGAGCGTGAACCCGTTCCGGGCGATCCACTCGTCGACGGCAAAGCATCCGTTGACGTCCGTCGCCGTCGTGACCACGGCCGCAGCGCCGATCATGCGCGCTATGCTTTCGGCAAGCCGGTTGGCGCCGCCCTCGTGCCCGGAGAGCAGAGGAATGACGTATGCGCCGCCCTCGTCCATGCACAGCACCGCGGGGTCCGTGTGCTTTGATGCGATGTGCGGCGCGATGGCGCGCACGGCGATGCCGGCCGCGCCTATATAGACGAGCGCGTCGCTCTTTGCAAAGCATTCCCGCGTCCACGCCGAGATGCCCGTCGTCGACGGAAGGCCCGTCTCCTTGGCAATGCCCGGCGACGCAAAGGCCTGCGCCTGCGCTCCCAGCGCGGCGAGTCCGTCCGCCACGCGCGCGGCGAGCGCCGCGCCCCTCGGCGTGAATGCGGCGATCCGAACGATCAATCTGCCACCGTCCCTTCCCGGAACATGTGCGTGAACGACGGGTCATACAGCCTTGAACGCTCGCCCGCGCCGTTCAGGAATGCCCCGATCAGTATCATCGCCGTCGTACTGACCCCCGCTTCGCGCGCAGCCTTTTCAAGCGTGCCGACCGTGCACATTATGACCTTTTCGTCGGGCCACGAGGCCTTATAGACGATCGCGGCGGGCGTGTCGGCCTGGAGCCCGCCCTCGAGCAGCTTTGCCGTCAGCCTGTCAAGCAGCGATGCGCTCAGAAACACCGCCATGCTCGCACGATGCTTCGCCAGCGCCGCCATGTCCTCTGTGTCGGGCACGGGCGTGCGGCCCGGCATGCGCGTGATGATCAGTGTCTGCGAAACGCCCGGCAGCGTGAATTCCGCGTGTACGGCGGCCGCCGATGCGCTGAACGAACTGACGCCCGGCGTCACGTCATAGGGGATGCGCAGCGCGTCGAGCCTGTCCATCTGCTCCCGGATGGTGCTGTAGAGGCCCGTGTCGCCCGTATGCAGCCGCACAGTCGTCAGCCCCTCGCGCTCCGCGTTGATGATCGCGTCGAGCACCTCTTCAAGCGTCATCGTCGCGCTGTTCAGACAGATACAGCCATCCTTGCAGAGCTCCAAGAACGCGGGGTTCACAAGGGAGCCCGCGTAGATCACCCGATCCGCTTCCCTGAGGAGATCCTGTCCCCGCACCGTGATCAGGTCGACCGCGCCGGGGCCTGCGCCGACAAAGTGTACCACGTCTCTTCCTCCTTCAAAAAGCGTTCAAAGGCGGCCTTGAAGCCCTCCGTACTGGCCAGCGTGCCGCGCGCGTTCGTGAACAGCATGACCTGCACGGGGCGTCCGAGCCGCGCCGCTATGTTGCGGTCGATGCCCTCGAGCAGAGCGCCCATGAGGCTGCGCACATCCACAGTCTCAGCAGCGACGTCCAGCGCTGCGTCCACGGTCGCGGCGGACATCATGCGGCGCGCCGTCTCTGCGCTTATGCACTGCATCGCCGCGTAGGCCGTGAGCGTCTCCATCCGCATGTCGCCGTATCTCGAATGGGTGTTGAACATGTTTCCCGCGAGCTTGACCAGCTTGCCCAGGTGTCCCACCAGCAGTATGTCGTCGAAGCCCTGTTTGTTCGCCTCGTCCAGCGCCTCGCCTATGAAGTTCGCACAGCGTATCACGGCCCTGTCAGGGATCGCCGCGGACTTCATCAGATAGTCGCGCCCGTAGTTGCCCGGCGTGAACAGTATCGTTTGGCGGCCTGTGGTCCTGCGCATGCGCGTCTCCAGGCGTATCGTGTCGATCAGCGCCCTCTCGCTCATGGGCTCGACGATGCCCGTCGTTCCCAGTATCGATATGCCTCCGACGATGCCCAGCCGCGGGTTGAACGTCCGCGCGGCGAGCGCTTCGCCGCCCGGCACGCTGATCACGATGCGCAGTCCGATATCACAGCCCGCGCGCGCAAGCACATCGCCCACGGCCTGCGCGATCATGCGGCGGGGCGTAGAATTGATCGCCGCGCTGCCCACGGGCTGGTCGAGCCCCGGAAGCGTCACGCGGCCCACGCCCCTGCCTCCTTCGATCGCTATGCCCGGCGCGTCCGATGCCGATACATGTGCCTCGATGCACGCGCCGTTCGTCACGTCCGGATCGTCGCCTGCGTCCTTTATGACGGCGCACATCGCCTCGCCGTCGCACAGCTGCAGGTCGACGACGGGCACGTCGACGCCTCCCCCGTCGGGCAGCGCGACCTTCACGGATGCCAGGCGGATGCCCAGCAGCAAGAGCGTCGTCGCCGCCTTGGCGGCCGCTGCGGCGCAGGTCCCCGTCGTGATGCCGCAGTTGAGCACCTTGCCGTCTCGTTCTACCGTGCGCGTCGATCTCGTCTTCTCCATAATATCAAAGCGCCCTCCTTGTCCCGGGAAGGCGCGTCATTCCTCGTCGTGGTGTTTGATCGCGCCTGTCGCCAGCGCGTCGCAGCGGTTGTTCCACCGGTCGTCTGCGTGTCCCTTGACCTTGATCCACGTGACCTCATGCACGCCGGTGAGCCGAATCAGCATCTTCCAGAGGTCCTGATTGAGCACGGGATCCTTGTTGGACTTGACCCAGTTCCGCCTGACCCAGCCTTCGATCCAGTGCTTGTTGAAAGCATCCACGAGATAGGAGCTGTCGGAATGGAGCCTGACCCTGCACGGACGCTTCAGACACTCAAGGGCCTTGATCGCGGCCGTCATCTCCATGCGGTTGTTGGTGGTTTCCGGTTCATAGCCGGAGATCTCCTTCGAGCGTTCTCCCGCGATGAGCACCGCGCCCCATCCGCCCGGCCCCGGGTTCCCGGAGCATGCGCCGTCGGTATAGATCGTGACCTCTGTCATTCAACCTCCTCCATCGAAAG
>SVGK01000218.1 GCA_015056395.1 Clostridiales bacterium | reverse complement strand
AGGCGCTGATCGCAAAGTTCGAGGCGGGCGCACTGAGCTTCAGGAACGTCTCGAGCTTCAACCTGGACGAATACATAGGGCTGGACGGCACGCACGACCAGAGTTACCGCTATTTCATGAACGAAAACCTGTTCGACCACGTGGACATAGACAAGGCGCTTACGCACGTACCCTCGGGCACGGGCGCGGACCACGAGGCCGACGCGAAGGCCTATGACGAGGCGATACAGGCCGCGGGCGGCACGGACGTACAGGTGCTGGGCATAGGCAACAACGGGCACATAGGCTTCAACGAGCCTGCGGACGTGTTCATCAAGGGCACGCACGTGGTCGACCTGACCGATTCGACGATCGACGCAAACAAGCGCTTCTTCGCAAGGCGCGAGGACGTGCCGAAGCAGGCCATCACGATGGGCATGGGCGCGATCATGTCCGCCAGGAAGGTGCTCCTGCTTGCAAACGGCAAGGCCAAGGCCGAGGCGATACGCGCGACGGTCAGGGGAGACATAGACCCGCATGTGCCCGCTTCGATACTGCAGCTGCACCCGGACGTCGTGGTGCTGCTCGACAAGGACGCGGCGTCTCTGCTTTGACGGAAGGGGGAAATGATGGAATGAAAGCGATCATCAACGGGCGCATCGTGATGCCCTACCTGATCATAGACGACCAGGCGCTGCTGTTCGACAGGAAGATACTGGGCATGGTCCCGGCCGACGCGCTTCCCGAAGAGGTCGAGGTGATCGACGCGAAGGGCGCCTATGTCACGCCGGGCCTTGTGGACATGCACATACACGGCTATATGGGCGAGGACGCCTCCGACGGCAAATACGAAGGACTCGTCACGATGGCGAACGGCGTTGCGAAGAACGGCGTGACGGCCTTCCTGCCCACGACGATGACGGTGTCCTATGACGACCTGCGCAAGGCTTACGAACTCATACGCAGGGGCATGCGCGAGAGCCTGACCGATGCGTGGCAGGGCGCGGCCATCGTGGGCTGCAACTCCGAAGGCCCGTTCATAAACGCGTCGAAGAAGGGTGCGCAGGCCGGCGAGCATGTCAAAGTGGGCGACGCGAAGTTTCTAAAGGAGTATCAGGACGTGATCAAGGTGTTCACGATAGCGCCCGAGGTCGAAGGCAACCTGGATTGCATTCGCGAGATCGCGCGGGATACCGACATGCTCATATCCATGGGGCATACCGCCGCTAACTTTGAGCAGGCGAAGGCCGGCATCGAGGCGGGCGTCAGGCACGTCACGCACCTGTTCAACGCGCAGACGGGCCTTCTGCACCGCGACCCCGGCGTGGTCGGCGCGGCACTGGTCGACGAGCGCGTCAGCTGCGAGCTGATCGCCGACACGTTCCACGTGAACAAGGCGCTTTTCCAGCTTGTCGCCGATATGAAGCAGGAGAACATGGTGCTCATCACGGACTGCACGCGCGCGGGCGGCATGCCTGACGGCGAGTATACGCTGGGCGGACAGCCTATATTCGTCAAGGGCATCGAGTGCCGCCTGGCGGACGGCACCATCGCCGGCAGCGTGCTCAAGCTGAACGAGGCCGTGCGAAACGTCGTGCAGAACACGAACTGGCCCCTGGAGGACGTGATCAACATGGCCAGCCTGAACCCGGCGACGCGCATAGGCATCGCCGACAGGAAGGGCTCGCTGGACGCGGGGAAGGACGCCGACATCGCCATCATGGACGAGGACTTCAACGTGCAGATGACGATACTGGGCGGCCGCGTGATCTACAGGAGGGAGGCGTGAACCATGAAGGCGATACTCGATCCTCAGTTCCGTCCCATGCTTCTTGAAATGCGGGCCTTCGAGCGTGAGGTCGCACTTGCGCAGAACCAGAAGGTCGGCATATCCGTCGTGCGCGAGGACGGCTACACCGAGACGCGCATACTGACCATGTACGCAGACGGCGTGAACGACGCGGTGAACGCGATGATCGCGGAGCGCTTCGCAAAGACCATGCTGTGGTGCTACGGCGGCTACCGCATCGTCATATCGGGCTCCAGGGCGATCTATGCGTTCCTCAAACAGGCCTACACGCCCGAGGGGATGCGCGCCTTCGACGCGAACTTCATGGCGCTCCATTTTGAACAGCCTTTCACCGTCGAATTCGTCGAAAAGGTCGAGGACGCCCCGGAGACAAAGCGCAATTCGAACGCCGTGGGCCGCCATCTGGATGGATGCCGCATAGGCTTTGACGCCGGCGGCAGCGACCGCAAGGTCTCCGCGGTGATCGACGGCGAGTGCGTCTATTCCGAAGAGGTCGTCTGGCATCCCAAACTCAGCGCAGACCCGGACTACCAGTATCAGGGGATACTCGACTCCATGAAGACCGCCGCCTCGAAGATGCCGCGCGTTGACGCCATAGGCGTATCCAGCGCCGGCACGTTCCGCAACAACCTGATACGCCACTCGTCCCTGTTCATCAAGGTGCCGCGCGATGTGTTCGAGGCGCGCGCGAAGACCATGTACCTGGACGTCGCAAAGGAGTTTGGCGACGATGTGCCGATCGAGGTCGCCAACGACGGCGACGTGACGGCGCTGGCGGGCGCCATGGACATGGGCGCAAACTGCGTGCTGGGCATTGCCATGGGCACCTCGGAGGCCGGCGGCTATGTGGACGCGCAGGGCAATATCACGGGCTGGCTGAATGAACTGGCATTCGTGCCCGTGGACGCCTGTCCCAAGGCCATGGTGGACGAATGGTCCGGAGATTACGGCTGCGGCGTCAAGTACTTCTCGCAGGACGCGGTCATAAAGCTCGCGCCGAACGCAGGCATAGAATTGGACGAGGCGCTGAGTCCCGCGGAGAAGCTCAAGGTCGTACAGGGGCTGATGGCCGAAGGCGATGAGCGCGCGAAGAGGATCTACGAGACGATCGGCGTGTACTTCGGCTATGCCGTCGCGTGGTATGCTGAGTTCTACGACATAGAGCACGTGCTCGTGATGGGGCGCGTAACATCGGGCGAGGGCGGCGTGATCATGCTGAAGGCGGCGCAAGACACGCTGGCCGAGGCGTTCCCCGATCTGGCTGAGCGCATAGACCTGTCGATACCGGACGAGTCGAGCAGACGCGTGGGGCAGTCCATAGCGGCCGCCAGCCTGCCCGTCATCAAAAGGAGCTGACAGGCCATGGTACTGTCGGCAGTGCGGGCGTTCAGGATCAGCGCGCCGGCCGTCTCCTGCACGCCATACGGGAACGGACACATCAACCAGACCTACCTGGTGGTCTGTGAAGACGGACACCGCTACATACTGCAGAAGATGAACCGCGTCGCGTTCCCGGACGTCGAACTGCTCATGCGCAACATCGAGCGCGTCACGGGATACCTTGCGCAGTTCGATGAGGACGGGCGGCACACGCTGCACCTCATACCCTGCACGGCGGGCGGGCACATGCACATCGACGCCGAGGACGGCGCATGGCGCATGTATGAGTTCGTCGAGGGCAGCTACTGCCTTGAAAGGATCGAGGACAGCGCGCAGTTCTACAAGTCCGCGCAGGCGTTCGGCGGCTTCCAGAAGCAGCTCTCAGGTTTCCCCGCAAAGGAGCTGGGCGAGGTGATCCGCCGCTTCCACGATACGCCGGACCGCTTTGGTCAGCTCCACGAGGCCATCGACATGGACGTGAAGGACCGCGCGGCCACATGCGGACGAGAGATCGAGCTGGCGCTCGGCATGGAGTACGGCGCGGACGCGCTGGTCAAAGGCATGGCCTCGGGCCGCATCCCCACGCGCGTGACGCACAACGATACCAAGCTCAACAATGTGCTGTTCGATCGCGAGACTGACGAGCCGCTCTGCGTCATAGATCTGGATACGATCATGCCCGGATGCATGGCGTATGATTTCGGGGATTCCATACGCTTCGGCGCGACGACCGCGGCGGAGGACGAAGCGGATCTCGACAGGGTGCATTTCGTCAAACCGCTGTTCGACGCCTACGCGGGCGGGTTCCTGTCGGCCTGCGGCGAGGCGCTGTCGGGCGAGGAGGAGCTCATGTCCCTTGCGGAGGGCGCGCGTCTGATGACGCTCGAATGCGGCATACGCTTCCTTGCGGACTATCTGAAGGGCGACGTCTACTTCCACACCGCCTATCCCGAACACAACCTGGTGCGCGCGCGCACGCAGCTCAAGCTGACGGGGGAGATGGGAGAGGTGATGGACGAAATGAAGGATACGCTCGTCCGCACGGCGCGATCATACAGGGCCATGTGACCAACAAATGATTACTACGGAGGAAACTTACTATGCATTGCACGATAAGGATACATGACGATCTCTACTGGGTCGGCGGCAGCGACAGGCGGCTCGCGCTGTTCGAAAACGTCTACCCGATACCAAACGGCGTTTCCTATAACGCCTATGTCGTACTGGACGAAAAGACGGTGCTCCTGGACACCGTAGATAAAGCTGTTTCGGAACAGTTCTTCGAAAACCTCGGGCACGTGCTGAACGGGCGCAAGCTCGATTACTGCATCGTGGACCACATGGAGCCGGACCACTGCGCCACATTGAGCGAGGTGCTCCTGCGCTATCCCGACGTGAAGATCGTCTGCAACGCAAAGATCCAGACGATGGTAAAGCAGTTCTTCGATGCGGACATCGCCGACCGCGCCGTCATCGTCAAGGAGGGCGACACGCTCACCACGGGGCGGCATACGTTCGCCTTTGTGATGGCGCCCATGGTGCACTGGCCGGAGGTCATGGTCACCTATGATACGACGGACAAGGTGCTGTTCTCTGCCGATGCGTTCGGCACGTTCGGCGCGATCAACGGCAACCTCTTTGCGGACCAGCTCGATTTTGAAAAGGACTGCCTCGACGAAGCGCGCCGC
>SVGK01000217.1 GCA_015056395.1 Clostridiales bacterium | reverse complement strand
GCCCTACATGCACGTGTCCCGCTACGGGCGCGGCACGGCGCTCAAGGCGCTGGTGGACACGCCGGTGTACGACTGCAGCGACTACGAGGCGGTGCCGCTGATCGACGCCACGGCGACGATGGACGACGACGGCAGCGTCACGGTGTTCTGCGTGAACCGCGACATGGCGGAGGACTTCTGCCTGGACATCGACCTGCGCGCCTTCGGCGATATGAAGCTGGCGGAGCACATCATGATGCACCATGACGACGTGAAGGCCGTGAACACCGAGGCGGATCCCATGAACGTCGCCCCGACCGCCGGCCCCGGCGGCACGGTGGACGCGGGCCGCGCGACGGTGAAGGTCCCTGCGCTCAGCTGGAACGTGATACGCTTCACGAAGGCGTAAGAGACGGGACAGGGTGGAGGCAGCGGAGATATGTTCCGCTGCCTCCGCTGCATAACGGTTAACAGTGAACAGTTAACAGTGAACAGTTAACAGTTAACAGTGAACGGTTTGATGGCGAGATGGATCGGACCATGGCGTCCGCCGGGTCGATGATGTGTGGGTGTATGGAACGATTGGGAATACCGACGTTCCTCCGTGATATACGCGCGCGATGCCTATGGGGAAGCGGGCGCAGCAAGCCGCGCCCCTACGGTGCGTATCGAACGGCGTCGCGGCACTTCGTGGACGTGGTGGCCTTGAGGTCACCGCTGCTGGAGACGGCGACGGGGCCTCCATTTCCTTGCCTGGCCCGGTTTCTCCCCCAAAAAAAACACAAACACGCGCCGCGGCGGCATGCATCCGTCGCGGCGCGTGAACGTTTCACTTTGCTTATTCCATATACCTGTAGAGGAAACCCCACCGCTGTGCGAAGGCCGCGGCCTCGCTGCCTTCCTCGCACCAGATCGTGACATCCCAGTTCGTCCCGTTATTCAGCATGAAAGCGTCCCACGCGATGGACGTGACCGAAGCGGGGATCACGATCGTCCGAAGCGACGCGTTGTCCGCGAACGCGCGGCTTCCGATGGACGTGCAGCCGTCGGGTATGCGCACCTCCGTGAACGATGCGCCGGCGAACGCCTCGTCCTCGATCGTCCTGAGCCCCGCGGGCAGCGTAACCGCCATCGCGCCCTGTTCGAGCACGTACACGGTCATCGTGCGCGCCGTATTGGGCTGGTCGTCGTAGCCCATCGAGATCTCGACCGTGCCCGGCTGCAGCGCGACAAAGGACTTCTTGGAATAATCGTTCGTATAGCCGCTCGTGACCACATCGATCCGAAGCACCGATTCGTCCGAGCTGGTCATCTTGTACCAGCCGCGATAGGCGACGTTGTCCAGCATTCCCCTGTCCTCCTCGCGGAACAGCGTCAGTATGCCTTCCCAGTCGAGCGTCTCTCCCGCGTGCATGACGAGCGATGCCTGCGGTTCCGACTCGCCCAGGTAATTGATCGAGTATGGGCTTGATGCCTGGCTTGCCCCCGTGGTCTCGTCGACAGCGACGACGCGCACACAGTTCAGACCGTTCCTTGTCAGCCCGTACAGGTCGAAGTCCGCGCTCAACACGGTCAGCCCTTCGAAAGAACGATAGACCTCGCCGCTCAAGTTGTTGTAGATTTCGATCGTGTAGGTGCGCACGTCATCGTCGCTGGTGGTGGGCGATTCCGTCCATTCTACATGCAGCTGGTCGCCGTCCACCTTGTGTTCCGTGATCTTCGACGCGGGTATGCCCGATACGACGGTCACCTCGCATTCGGCATACCAGTGGTCGTTGAACTTCGATTGTGCCGTCACCTTCGTCGAGCCGCCCATCACGCCGGTCACGACGCCGTTTTCGTCGACGCTCGCCACGCCAGGGTCCCAACTCTCCCAGGTGATGCCCTGCCTGTTTGGCACGGCGTCGGCGGGCGAGAACGAGTGCGCAATGGTCGCCTGCGCGCCCGCTGCGACGGTCAGCATGTCCGCCACGGTCATCGAGGTGGGGAAGACTCCGTTATCGTTCAAGGCGTTGTCATAGGAGCGGATCTTCTGCGCGTCGCTGCTGTTCTGCGCCCAGATCTCGATATTGGTGCCGTCGGCAAACGTGCCGCCCGTCACGTCAAGGCTCGATCCCGTGGCGCACTTGGGCACGATGCGCAGCCCGTCCATGAAATAGAAGCGCTGTTCGTCGCCGCCGGTCTTCTTCCACGCGACCTGCACGTTCGCGCCGTTGGCTGCGCTGCCGCCGGCCACCTCCAGCACGGCGCCGCCATAAAGGGATGTGATGACATAGCTCAAGTCGCTCTGCCTTTCAAAATGCCAGGCTTCGCGTGCAGTCAGCCGCTCGGAATCGTCGCAGTCCAGTTCGACATTCGTGCCGGAAGCGCCGATCGTCAGGTGCTTCCACGGTACGGTCGCGATCAGGAAGCCGTCGAAGGATGCGCCCATGTCGAGGTATTCACCCTGCCCGTTCCAGCGTTTCAGGCGGAACGCACCCAGGAACGATGTAGTAATGATGTTGTGCGAAGAAAAGTATTTCCTGCCATCGAAGTTCTGATCGAGTATCAACTGTACGGCCGCGCCGCTCGACCAGTCGGCGTCGGCAAAGCCCACATGGCCGGGACCGTCGATCGCCCATGTGCCGTCATAAGCATAGGAGCCTAATACGACAACGTCGCCGCGCTTTACGTTGTTCTTGTTCGTGATCAGCGTGAAGTCAGATCCGGCGTTCTGCTCTCGCGCCCAGTCGACGGTCCACGTACCGTAGGCGCAGCCCGTGTCGCCCGTGTTGAGCGTGCGCCCAAGCTGTTGCCACAGCAGGTTCGCGCCGTCCCAGCACTGATAGGAATAATCCAGCCCGTCCTTATAGTAAAGGCCATCGGTGTCGTAGCCGTTGCCTATGACGGCGCTTCTAAACGCATCATAGGATGTGATCGGCACGGAATAGGTGTCGGCGTGGGCCGACACACAGCCAAGCGTAAGCGCCGCGGCTGCCAGAGAAAACAGCGCAGTGGCAAGCGTCCATAGAGCTTTACCGTGTATACGTTTCAATATGGTCCCCTCCTTATGCGGCAGCGTGTTCGGAAGACGGACTCATCGTCGTCCTGTAATGACCACGAAATAATAAACCAAATTTATTTTATCATAATATGTTCGAATAATCAAGCTCATTTCCATTGTATTCGTATCAACGCGCAAAAGGCCCCTGCCCATCCGTTTCACGAATGGGCAGGGGCTTCATCACGCTTCCCCGTATATCGTCAGAACTCCAGCTTCTTCTCAAGCCACGGTATCAGCTCGTCGATCGCCACCAGCTCCTGCTGCATGGTGTCGCGGTCGCGCACGGTCACCTTGCCGGTGGCTTCGGTGTCGAAGTCCACGCAGATGCAGTAGGGCGTGCCGATCTCGTCCGCGCGGCGGTAGCGCTTGCCTATGGAGCCGGTCTCGTCGTAGTCGCACATGAACTTTTTGGAGAGCTTCGCGTACAGCGCGCGCGCCTGCTCGCCCAGCTTGTTCTTCTGCAGCGGCATGACGCTGACCTTGAAGGGCGCAAGCGCCGGATGGAAGTGCAGCACGGTGCGCACGTCGCCGCCCTCCAGCTCCTGCTCCTCGTAGGCGTTGCACAGGAAGGCCAGCACCGCGCGGTCGACGCCCAGCGAGGGCTCCACGCAGTAGGGTATGAACTTCTCGTTCGTGACGGGGTCCATGTACTCCATGGTCTTGCCGGAGTGCTCCTGATGCTGCTTGAGATCGTAATCGGTGCGGTCGGCGATACCCCACAGCTCGCCCCAGCCGAACGGGAACAGGAACTCGAAGTCCGTGGTCGCCTTGGAATAGAACGCCAGCTTCTCCGGCTCGTGGTCGCGCAGGCGCAGGCTCGCCTCCTTGATGCCCAGGCTCAGCAGCCAGTCGCGGCAGAACGTGCGCCAGTAGTTGAACCACTCCAGGTCCTCGCCGGGCTTGCAGAAGAACTCCAGCTCCATCTGCTCGAACTCGCGCACGCGGAATATGAAGTTGCCGGGCGTGATCTCGTTGCGGAAGGACTTGCCGATCTGCGCGATGCCTGCGGGCAGCTTCTTGCGGGTGGTGCGCATGGCGTTCTGGAAGTTGACGAATATGCCCTGCGCGGTCTCGGGGCGCAGGTAGATCTCTGCGGCGGAATCCTCGTTGACGCCCTGGAAGGTCTTGAACATCAGATTGAACTGGCGGATGCCGGTGAACTCCTTCTTGCCGCACACGGGGCAGACGATGTCGTGCTCGGCGATGAAGCTCTCGAGCTCCTGATTGGTCCAGCCGTCGCCGGTCTCCTCGCCGTGGGTGAAGTCCTCGATCAGCTTGTCCGCGCGGAAGCGCGCCTTGCACGCCCTGCAGTCCATGAGCGGGTCGTTGAAGCCGCCGACGTGGCCGGAGGCGACCCACACCTCGCGGTTCATCAGTATCGCGCAGTCGAGACCGGTGTTGTAGGGGGATTCCTGCACGAACTTCTGCCACCACGCCTTCTTGACGTTGTTCTTGAACTCCACGCCCAGCGGGCCGTAGTCCCATGTGTTGGCAAGGCCGCCGTAGATCTCGGAGCCGGCGAATATGAAGCCGCGGTTCTTGCACAGTGCGACGAGCTTGTCCATGGTCAGTTCTGCCATAACGGATCGACTTCCTTTCGAATATCATACTGCCATAGTTTAGCACGGACCGCGCCCGCGTTGCAACGGCGCTTTGTTAATTTGTTGACAAAGCTGGAGTATATCGAGCCGAAGAACGATCCGCAGACTGAGGCGCACGCAAATGCCGTAGGGACGCGGCATGCCGCGTCCGCGCAGAGGAGACCCGGCGATCCCCGCGACATGATCGGCATAATGGCCAGAGATGCGGTGACGGCTGTCAGCCGCCATGTACACCAGGGATCGCAACGGACAGGATCATCGAATGTGTTTTCATTGCCAAAGAGAGGGCGGC
>SVGK01000021.1 GCA_015056395.1 Clostridiales bacterium | reverse complement strand
GACCACGACCACCGTCGCCATCGTGGCGGAGTACTGCGGGATCGTGCCGCCCATGGCCGCGCGGGCGCTGGCGGGCACGTTGGAGTTGTTCAGCAGGAACTCAATGCTCTTCTGTATGTTGATCAGCAAGAGCTGCAGGGGCTTCTTGGCATCGGACGTGATGTACAGAAGCGCGTTCTGCCAGTCGTTCCAGTAGGCGGTGGCCATCATGAACCCGACGGCCGCCAGCGAGGGCTTCATCAGCGGCAGCGTGATCTGGAAGAACGTGCGGTAGTCGCCCGCGCCGTCGATCGTGGCCGCCTCCATGAGCTCGTAGGGTATGGAGTTGGCGATGTACGTGCGCAGTATGATCACGTTCATCGTGGTCACGCAAAGCGGCAGTATCAGCAGAAGCAGGCTGTCCTTCAGGTGGTAGTAGCTGGTGAAGATGATGTAGCCGGAGAGCTGACCGCCGTTGAACAGCATCGGTATCAGCAGGTAGATGCTCAGGAAGGGCGCCAGCCTGAAGCCGCGGCGGCTGATCGCGTAGGCGTACATGCTCATCACCAACAATCCCAGGAACGTGCCCGCCACGGTGACGAATATCGTCACGGCGTAGGAGCGCAGCAGCTGCTGTCCGTAGCGCAGCACTGAGTTCATGCCGTTCATGCTCCACACCGCGGGGAAGAACGAGAAGCCGTGCTGTGTGATGTAGACCTCGTCGGTGAAGGCGGATATGAACACCAGCAGCACCGGCGCCGCGCAGAACACGGTGAACAGCAGCACGCATATGGTCAGTATCAGCTGTCCGACGCCGAAGCGCCCGTTGCCTTCGGAACCTTTGATCTTTGCCATCGTCTTTTCCTCCTTCCCGTACTCAGAACAGCGCGTTCTCCGGCGCGATCTTGCGCACGGTGAAGTTCGCAAACAGCATCAGCAGCAGGCCGACCACGGACTGGAAGAACGATGTGGCGGCGGTGAAGCCGAAGTTGGAGTTCTTGAATATCTGGTTGAGCACGTAGGAATCGATGACCTGCGTGGTGGAGTATAGTATGCCGGAGTTGCGCGTGACCTGATAGAACAGACCGGTGTCGGAGCGCATCACGTTGCCCACGGAGAGCAGCAGCATGACGGTGATCATCGGGATCAGCGAGGGCACGGTGATGTGCAGTATCTTCTGCCACTTGTTCGCGCCGTCGATGTCCGCCGCCTCGTAGAGCGAGGTGTCTATGCCGGACAGGACCGACATGTACAATACCGAGCCGTAGCCCGTATCCTTCCAAATCTTGACGACCAGCAGCACCCACGGCCAGAGCTTCGCGGTGGAATAGAAGCGCGTGTTCAGGCCCAGCGTGTTGTTGATGAGGCCCGTGTCCGAAGAGATGAACGCGTACACGATGAACTGCACCGCCGCGTAGGAGATGAACACAGGAATGATCATCAGTGTCTGCATGGTCTTGGCCGCCTTCTTCAAAAGCATCTGATCGATGGCGATGGCGACCACGACGTTCAGGAACGTGCCCACGGATGTGAACAGCAGATAGTAGAGCACCGTGTTGCGCGTGATGGCGAAGAACGTGCTCTTGGAAGCCAGCAGGAACTTGAAGTTCTCAAGGCCCACCCAGGGGCTTCCCCATATGCCCTTTGAATAGTCGAAGCTCTTGAACGCGATGACAAGGCCGGCCATGGGCACGTACATGATGAAGAACAGGACCAGGAACGCCGGAAGCGCCATGATGATGTGCGCCCTGTGCTTCCACATGTTCTGCATAAAGCCCTTCACTTTTCCATCTCCCCCGTCCGTCTCCCGCATAAGGGAAAACGTTTTCTTTGATGTTCAACCGTATTGTATCACAGGAACGTGCGCTTGTCAATAAATCGTTTTCGTTAATTCTAAGATTTTCAGATGGACATAATGCAAAGAAGCGGCGCGCGGTATGAACGTAACAGGCATAATGTAAAACACGTAACGTTAATTTCTACTCATGCGGAAAACGAAGCAAAAACGGAAGCGCCACAAATGTGGATGCGCTTCCGTTTGCGGGAGGATGATGTCCCGTCCCCGCAGGGACGCCATCCATGCAGCCCGCGTCGCCCCGTCCGCAACGGCACGTCCGCACGCAGGGCTGTTCGGGCGAGACAGGTCTCGCCCCTGCGGTTCCATTCCATATCATCATATAAAAGCGCCGCCCTCATCCCCGCGACGCTCGCTCCGCCTCGAACCTCCGAAGCGCCTCCCCGAAGCCCTCGTCCTTGTTGTACATGACCGCCTCATAAAACTCCCGGAAGCCGCACAGCCGCACGTCGTTGACCTCGTACGCGTTCCACGCGGGCAGCTGCTCTATGGGCGCGACCGCCGCGCCGTACACGAACACGTGCGCGCCGCGGCCGTTGCCGTAATCCGCGCGGTAGCGGTACAGGGATACAAGCGCCTCCGCATCAAGCGCGATGCCCAGCTCCTCGCCGGCCTCGCGCGCCGCCGCCTGCGCGGGCGTCTCGCCCGCCTGCACGCCGCCGCCCGTCACGTCCCATTTGCCCGCGAAGAAACGCGCCTTGAGCGAGCGCTGCTGCAGCACGTACCGCCCGAGGCCGTCGCGGATGATCACCACGGCGTGGCGCACCCAGTCGCCCGGCGCCAGCGCGTCCGTACGGCACGTCCGGCCCGTGGGCTCCCCTTCCATCGTGTAGACGTCCACCATCTCCATACGCATGCTCCTCACTTCGGGCGATATCGTCGCCGTCTATTGTACAACGGCCGCATCCATAATGCAAGCCTTATGTTTCAAAAATATATCGGTTGACATTCACGCCGGAACGGGTATAATGGAAGCATCACGACATTTCCATACGTTCGGCATCGGAGCAAAGGAGGTGCATCCATGGACACATACTGGTATCTAAGCGTCAGCTTCCCCAACACCTCAAGGCGCTATTCGTATTTGAGCGACGACGGTCCGCTTCCCATAGGCACGCGCGTTGCCGTGCCCTTCGGCAAGGACAACGACGTGTCCATAGGCACGGTCGAGGCGTGCTCCGAGCACACCGCCGAGACCGCGCCCTATCCTCCGGAGCGCACGAAGCACATACTGCACGTGGTCACGGCGGAGGAATACGAGGCCCAGCTCGCGCCCGACCGGGACGACGCGCCCGACGACGACATGGACGACGAGGACGTCGCGGAGGCCCTGAAGGACGTTGACATGCTCATATACGAAGAGGACTGGGACGGCGTGTTCGAATGGGCGAGCGAACACCACGACGCGCTGAACGACGCAATCGCGCGCAAGGTCGTCAGCTGCTACCAGCGCCTGGTCGACCTTGGGCACCCCGTCGCCGCGCTGAACCTGGGCACGTTCTACTACCGCGGCCGCATCGTGCCGCAGGACTACATAAAGGCGTTCGCGCTGTACAAGCTCGCCGCCGACGCGGGCGAGGTGCGCGCCATATGCAACTGCGGCTACTGCTTCTATTACGGACGCCACCAGCAGGTCGACTATGCCGAGGCGTACAAGTGGTTCACGCTGGGCGCGCTGCTGAGCGACGACGCGAACTGCCTGTACAAGTTAGGCGACATGTACATGAACGGCTGTCACGTCGAAAAGAACGAGAAATACGGCTTCACGCTGTACATGCGCGCGATGCGCCGCTGCCACGACGACGAGGACCCCAGCTGTCTTGCGGACACGCAGCTGCGCGTGGGCCGCTGCCTGCTCTACGGCACGGGCGTGGAGCGCGACATCGAGGGCGCGCACGCGCACCTGTCCATGGCGCTGCTCAACTTCTACCACCGGCGCGGCACGGACAGCTTCGCGCTGGATTCCATCGCGCGCACGAAGCAGCTGATCCACGAGGCGCAGCTCCTGCTGGACCGCGAGGCGGAGGCGCTGCACGACAGGATGCGCTGACGGGAGGGCGCGACTGATGATACATCGCAAGATAGAATACTTCATAACGCTTGCGGAGTGCCTGAGCTTCACGCAGACCGCCGCGCACTACAGCGTTTCGCAGACGGCGATCAGCCAGTACATATCGTCGCTGGAGGAGCGCGTGGGCGCGCGGCTGTTCGACCGCACGCAGCGCAGCGTGTCGCTCACCGAGGCGGGACGCTACTACTACAGCCGCGTCAAGGCGGCGCTCAGCGAATACGACGAGACGCTCTCGCAGGTGCGCGCCATCGCGCAGGGGTACCGCGGCTCGCTCAAGGTCGGCGTGGGCCTGTACGAGTACTGCTCGACCGAGGAGCTGTTCTCGCGCTTCCTGGCCGCGCACCCCGAGATCCGCGTGGACATACTCCAATACCCGTACAGCGCGCTGACCGCCATGCTGCGCACGGGGCAGCTCGACGTGATCATAGGCGACAAGCTGTGCGAGAGCGCGTTCGCGCCGGGCGAGATACTGTCGCGCACGCTGTTCACATCGCCCAACTACATCGTCGCCGCGCCGGACGTCGCCGGAAAGTACGCCGGCGACGTGCTCGAGATGCTCAAAAGCGAATGCCTGGTGACCAACTGCGAGGCGGACGGTCCCTCGTCGCTTGCGATGCTGTCCGACCTGTTCCTGGAGGAGTTCGGCTACTTCCCCGGCACGGTCTCCATGACCAATTCGATCAACGCCCAGCTCATGATGGTGCGCGCGCGCCACGGCGTGGCGATGGTGCCGGGCTTCATCGTTGCGGCGCAGGGCGCGGGGCTGACGACGTTCCCGCTGCCCAGCGGCCGCGCGATCAGCTACCAGCTGATGTGCATGAAGGACGGAAAGAACCCGTCGGCGAGGGTGCTGTTCGCGTTTGGGTGATGATCAAATTCGGAATTCGGAATGCGGAATTCGGAATTGTTAGCCGGAGGCTGCGCAGGCGATGTACGCGATATATCGCTCCGTAGGGGCGCCCCTTGGTGCGCCCCTGGTCCGACGCTGCCTGTGCATGGGCCCTTCGATCAGCGTACAGCCTCCCGTAGGGACGCCATTCATGGCGTCCGCCACGCACATGTGCGCACCGGCTTCCGTCGCTCATTCGAAACACGGGGAAATGGCGGCTGATAGCCGCCGCTACGGGCATGCACACGTCCCCGCCCCTCGGGGCCGGGCCGGGCGACAAAGGCCATCAAGAAAGGATGATATCCATGGCAAGGCAGGAACGGTTCGAAAAGGTATTCTCGCAGGGCACGCTGAACGTGACCGAGATCTGGGTAGACAGGGAGACCGGCGTCAACTACCTGTTCCACATGTGCGGCGAAGCCGGCGGCATGACGCCGCTGTTGGACAAGGACGGCAAGACCGTCATAACGCCGACCGCGGAGAAGAGCTACAAGTGACATACCTGATCGTCGCCGCAACGGCGCTGGCCGCGGGCCTGGTGCAGGGCGTCACGGGCTTCGGGAGCGGCATCGTGCAGATGTTCACCTATCCCATGCTGTGGGGCGTGACGAGCGCCGCCGCCGTTTCGGCGTGCGCCTCCGTGCCGCTGAACGTCGACATGGTGCTGACGTACAGGCGCAGCATACGCCGGCGCGAGGTGCTCGCGCCCGTCGTGCCCTACCTGATCGTGTGTTCGGCCGCCATCAGCCTTTCGCGCGGCGCGGATCCGCGGCTGATCAGGAAGCTGTTCGGCCTGTTCCTGCTGCTGCTGTCGCTGTACTACCTCTTCGTCGATCACGGCGGGAAGGTCCGCATGGGCGCGTGGAAGGCGTGCGCGTTCATCGTCGTGTCGGCTTTGTGCGACGCGTTCTTCGGCATAGGCGGGCCGCTGATGGTGCTGTACTACCTGAACAGGACCGATTCGAAGGAAGAGTACCTCGGCACGATCGCCGCGTTCTTCCTGATCAACGGCGTCTGGAACACGGCGTTCCGCATATACGCGGGCATACTCACGGCGGAGCGCGCGCCGCATCTGCTCGTGGCCATTGCAGGCATCGTCGCGGGCGTCACCGTGGCCCACCGCGTGGTCGGACGGCTGGACGGCGCGGCGCTCAAAAAGGTCATCTACGTCATGATCGGGTTCTCCGGTCTGGCGAACATGCTTTCGTGAAAACAGTACAGGATATGGTCAATAAAGGCACGATGGAGGTATGCAGCATGTCCGAATGCCGCTCATCGCTTGAAAACAGCACGCTGGGGGCGCTGCTGAGCGACCCGCGCATTGCGCCCGTCGCCCCGGACGCCATACGCGCGCGTGACCTCGCGGCGGAGCCCGTGTGGCATATGACGCTTTCGCAGCTCAGGGAGGAACACTTCTTCTCCGGGGAGATCGCGCGCGGCTTCGAGCGGCTCTACAGGGCCGCGGACACCGGCGCGTGGTACTATCCCCTCTACACGCAGGCCGAGTGCGCCGCAGTTCCCGCGCGCAGCGGCGTGAACGTGGTGTGGCTGCCCTCCGACGATGAGGGCGCGGACGCAAAGCCGTTCATACTGCTGGTGCCGGGCGGCGGCTTCGTGAACGTGTGGAACCTGACGGAGGGCTGGCCCATCGCCGAACAGTTCAACCGTCTGGGCTACCACGTGTTCGTGCTGACCTATCAGGTCGACGCCGCGGAGAGGCTTCTTGAGAAGGACATGGAGGACTTCGCCCGCGCGCTCAGGCTCATCAGGAAAAACGAGGCGCGGTTCCGCGTGGACGGGGACAGCTACATCACCTGCGGCTTCTCCGCCGGCGGCTATCTGGTGTGCCTGTGGAACACGCGGCTGGGCCACGCGCTGCACGCCCTGCCCCGGCCGCGGGCGACGTTCCCCGTATACCCGGTCACGACGCTCCGGCCGGACGTGCGCTACGCGCCCGCGGACCCGGCCGACGCGCTGCGGCTGTACGGCTGCCCGGTCGAGGAGGCGGCGCGGGACTGCTACGAGATACCGGAACACGTGGAGCTGTTCCCGCCCTGCGCGATATTCCTGGCGGCACAGGACGAGCTGGTCGACCCGGAGAATTCGCGCATGCTCGCGCGCGCTCTCGACGCCGCGCACATACCCTGCAGGCTGGAGATCGGCCCCGCCGGCGGACACGGCTTCGCGGACGGCGCGGGCATGTGCATGGTCGGCTGGACGGAAAGGGCCGTGCGCTGGTACGAGAGTTTGAACGAGAAGGCATGAGGCGTCAGGGCCGTGCCGGATGATCCCATGGAACAAGGCCCATGCGCACACACGCGTTCGTCCGCGACCGTTCCCCGCAGCGGCGCACACTGTCGATTTAAGGCGACCCTGTGCTGTTTGCGCCGCCGCTTCCGCAGATCATATGGCCCGCAGCGGCGGCTGTCAGCCGCCATCCCACACCCGTAGCGGCGGCTACTAGCCGCCATCCCACACCCGTAGCGGCGGCTATCAGCCGCCATCCCACACCCGTAGCGGCGGCTATCAGCCGCCATCCCACACCCGTAGCGGCGGCTATCAGCCGCCATTCCACACCCGTAGCGGCGGCTACCAGCCGCCATCCCACACAAAAGCAAGCCGCACGGTCTCCCCTCATGGAGTCCGTGCGGCTTATATGCATGGGTCACGTCCGCGCGGCTCAGCGCCAGTCCGGCTCGACCAGCCGCACGCCCTTGAACTGCACGAACAGGAATATGAGCAGTGCGAAGTGGTACACGGCGTTGCTGTTGAACTCCCACACGATCGTGAAGCGTATGCCCTTGACCGCCTGCAAGAGGCTGCCCGCGACGAAGAAGCCTATGGCGGCGAGGTACCACCTGTAGCGCCCGTCCGCGCGCGCCCTCGGCGCGAGCAGCGCGATCATGTACACAAGGTTCACGACGCAGTACAGCGAAAACAGCGGGAAGCTGTACGGGGGCAGCACGATGTTCACGTACCCCAGCGCCGCGGCGACGACCACCGCCAGCGCCATCGTGACGCGGAAGAACCGTCCGAAGCCCTCGTCCCCGCGTATGTCATGGCGTATGCAGGCAGCGTACAGCGTGAGCATCAGCGTCAGCAGCAGGTACATCGCGCACCAAAGCGCGTCGTGTGCCGCCTGCCCGAGCACGAAGCCGTGCATCCCCACGCCCGCTAGGCTGACCAGCGCGAACATCACGAACGCGGCCGTCCACAGCCTGTGATGCTTCGTCACGGGCCGCCTGCGCATAAGCCAGAGTATCGGTACGAGAGACGCTGCCGCGTTGACCAGATCGGTCGCCGCGGTGGTCATTTCGGTCCCCATCGTGAACATGCGGATCCATCCCCTTTTCCCCGGCACGATGCCTTTCGATCGTATCCCCGCATGTCTATTCTACCATAGGGAAGGCGCGAGCGCAAGCGGCAAAGTTGGCTGTAGCATCGCAAGGCCCGGGCGCCATGGATGGCGCTCCTATGGGAGCGCGCATATGCGTAATGATACATCGGGTCCGCCGGGAATGTCGCCCCGACCACACTCCGCAGCGGCGGCCTCCAGGCCGCCACGTCCTCAAGATCCCATCAGACATGTCAGAAGGACCGGCGCATGCCGCGCCGGTCCTTCCCGTCATCTCTTCCTCTTCCTCTTCGACCGCTGCCTTCGCTCCGCGGACAGGCTGCTCACGTTGAACACCTCGTCCTCGGAGAAGTCGGAGTAGTCGTCGCGGTCCTTGGCGACCTCGAACAGGTCGTCGTCCTCCGCGCCGCGCGAGAACGCGCGCTGGCCGCCCTCCGTCACGCGCACGCGGCGGCGGCTGCCTATCGGCCGTATCGTGTCGGCGTCCGAGGGCGTCCTGCGCCGCTCGGCGATCTTCGTAGGCACCAGATATTCGCGGTCCAGGCCGTCGTCCTCGTCGTCCGTGCGGTAGTGCTTCTCGCCGGAGAGCATGCGTTCATCGTTGACGATCACGCGCTTGCGCTTGAACCACTCCCAATACGGACGCCAGCGCACCATCCAGACCACGAAGTCGCCCACGATGCCGATAAGCATCAGTATCACCAGAAGCCCCAGCCAGTGCCTTGAGAACCACTCAAGCGGCGACGCGCCGCCGGCCAGGTTGAAGAGCCTGAGCACCCACGTCGCCAACGCCTTGAGCCAGCCCAGCATCACGTTGACGATCCCTGCAGAACTGTACATTCATATCCTCCCGGGGACGGCTCACGCGCCGCCCTCCGCGTCCTTCTCCTTGCCGTCCGCGGCATTCTCGACCAGCTCCACGCTTATGCCCGTGCGCTCGGTCGTGAACGTCATGCCGGAGCCGGCCCACTCGCCGAAATCGGGCATGATGACGTATTCGCCCTCGGCATAGCCGCCCAGGTCGACCGTGGCCATCACGTCGTCCGCGGTCATGGCCTGCACCTCGCTGCGTGGTCCCGTCACGAGCACGCGCACCGTCTCCTGCGGGTCGTCTATGGTCAGGCCCTCTCCCAGATTGATGTAGCTGATCGGCACGTCCTCGAGCCACATGCTGATCTGCTCCTCGGCGATGTTCACCGTGACGTAGACCTCGTCCGCGGATATGGACTTGAACGACGAAAGCGCCGACACCGCCGCGCGCGCCGAGAACGTCTGCGACGCGCCGTCCACGCTGATGGGCTCGATGTGCAGCTCGGTCAGGCTGTCTAAAAGCTCCTGCTCGGCCGCGACCGTCAGCTTGTCCGGCTGCAGCGTCACGCTTTCGACATAGCAGCCGTCCGCGGGCGTGCCCGTGATCACGCTGCTCAGGTCGGAGGCTATGGCGATCTCGCGCGTGGGATACACGCTCGTCGTGACCGACACCGTGGTGGACGAGCGGTCCAGCAGCGTCTGCGGCACCTCCGTGCCGTCCGAAGCGACCAGCACATAGGGCTCCGCCACCGTGAACGAATTCTTCTCGCCCTCGATGTCCACGCTGACCTGCGCGCTTGAGATGTTCTGCACGACGCTGGCCGCGCCGCGCACGGTCAGCACGGTCGGGTTGCTGCGCGTGACGGCATACCAGCGGTCCGCCTCGCCCTCCCCGTTCAGCTCCACGTTGACGGGGATCGAGCGGGCGTCCGTGGGCTCCACGGTCAGGCTCACGCTCGAGGGCGTTATGCTCAGCACGCGCCCGTAGGACGATACCGCGCGCAGCGGCACCTGCTGCGTGCCCGCCGTGCGAACGCTGGACAGATCCAGCGACACCTGTATGTTGTCCTTTGAGACCTTGTAGAAATCCGCCTGCGCCACCTCGACGCGCACGGAGATGTTGCTGAGCGCCGCGCTGGGGTCGTCCAAAAGCGCAAGCGAATAGTTGCTGCTCATGCTGCCCTGTCCGGCCAGATAGCCCGTGATGCCCGTGACCAGGCGCGTGCGCGTGATCGACGAATTGGTCGATATCACGTAGTTCCACAGAAGTATCGCAAGGAACAGCGAAAGTATCTTGAGACCTAAGTTCCTGCACACGAAGGCGATCGCCCTGTTCCCGCCGAGCCTGGCCTTCAGGGAGGATAGCTTTTTATTCATGCTGTCCCTCCTTCTCGAGCGGCGCGCGTCCCGCGCTCTCCTCCAGCTGGTCGAACACCGTGGGCGACAGCGCGTTGCGCTCGCGCTGCGGGCTCATGATCTCGGTCAGCAGTATGGAAAGCGACTTGGAATCCAGATAGCGCGTGAGCTTGCCGTTGCGCGCCATGGAGATGATGCCCGTCTCCTCGGAGACGATCAGCGACACGGCGTCCGTCGCCTCGGTGATGCCCAGGCCCGCGCGGTGGCGCGTGCCCAGTTCGCGCGATATGGAATAGTCGTCGGACAGCTGCAATATGCACGCCGCGGCGACGATGCGCCCCTCGCGTATGATCATCGCGCCGTCGTGCAGCGGCGTGTTGGGCTCGAATATGTTCTCGATCAGCGGGTCGGAGATGTCCGCGTTGACCACCGTGCCGGACTCGATCACGTCGCCTAAGCCCGTGTTCCTCTCGAACACGATCAGCGCGCCTATGCGCTTTCTGGACATATTGGTCAGCGCCGTGACCAGCTCGCTGACGGCGCGCTCGATCGCGCGCGTCTGGCTGTGCCTGGAGCCGCCGAACACCTGCCTTGTGAACGAGGAGCGGCCCAGCTGATCCAGCGCCCGGCGCATCTCCGGCTGGAACACGATCACGATGACCAGTATGCCCGTGTTGACCAGCTGCTGCAGTATCCAGTTGATGGCGCTCAGCTGCAGTATGTCGGAGATCCACGTCATGACCAGCACGATGGTGATGCCCTTGAACAGCGTCTTCGCGCGCGTCTGCATGACCAGCTTTATGGCCTGATACAGTATCACCGCCAGCAGCATGATGTCCACCAGATTGCGCCAGTCCGGATGCTCGAAGAGGTTGGCGAACACGGAACCGAGGCTTTCCAGGAATTGATAGACGTGGATCACGTACAGCCGCCCTCCTTCGGTCGCTCATGTATTCTTCCGCACTGTCATTATACCGCAAAAATGCCCAAAAAGAATGACAGGCGCGTTATGGGAATGTGGAATGTCAAAGATTTGACGGAAATGACCGGCAGACGGTTCCAATATGGGGGCCGGGAGAAATGGACGGGGAGATGGGCAATTCGGAATTCGGAATTCGGGATCAATAGCCGGAATGACGGGCAATGCGGGATCGACGCTTCGCCAGACAGCTTTCGGGCGCTTCGGGATCAATGACCGGCGGAGAGACAATTCAGAATTCAGAATTCAGAATTCAGAATCAATGGCCTGCAGTCAGAACGTATTTGCACCGTAGCGGCGGCGTCTGCGCCGCCACGTCACATATAATGTATGCGTCATGCGATATAGCCGTGAAACCTTGCCTTCCCCTCTGGTGAAGGTGGCCCGCGAGGGCCGGATGAGGTCATGTGCGCACGGCGTGCACAGCGTCGACCGGGCGGACGCCATGAATGGCGTCCCTACGGGATGCGGTTCGAAGCCGCGTCCGTAGCGGCGGCGTCTGCGGCGCATATCGCATCATTCATCACATCCGAAACGAACGTTCCCCCGTCTCGTCGTCACTCTCCCCCTTGACGCCCGCCGGTTCTTCTGCTAAACTGTCACCAACGCTCAACGGCGCATCACGACAGAGATCGGAGGTCCTCCTATGCATCAGTTCATATTCGGATTCGACGCGGCAGACCCGCGCGGGTGCGCGAAGAAACTCAGGGCGCGGGGCATCGACGGCGTGGTGCTGGGCAGCGCCTCGCCCGACGTCGAGGAGGCGCTCGCGGCGGAGGGCATCGAGCTCTCGCTGTTCTTCCAGGCCTACGCGCTCCCACACGACGCCGGCGAGGATATGCTCGCCCGCGACATCGACGGCGCCCCGCGCGCCTGGTTCAGCTCCGGCTGCCCCAACGACCGCGACAACGCGCAGCGCAACCTGGACGCCGCGCTGAAGCGCATGCGCGCCACTCCGACCGCCCGCCGCCTGATCGTGGACGGCGCGCGCTTCGCGTCGTTCGCCTCGCCGGAAGGCACGGACGCCTTCTACACCTGCTTTTGCCCCAAATGCATCTCCGCCATGCGGGGATACGGCCGCAATCCGGACCGGCTCATCGCCGCGGCGCGCGCGCTGAAGCAAGGGGGATACCGGCACGAACTCGATGACCTCTGGACCTTCCGGCAGGAGATCGTCGAGGACTACTTCCAGGAATTTGCCGAGGCCGTGCACGGACTGCCCGGGCACATCGAGGCGGGCGCGTTCGTGTTCGCGCCGTCGCTGTCCGGCTTCGTCGGTCAGTCGATGGACGCGCAGTGCGCGCTGGACTGGGTCTCCCCCATGCTCTACCGCGCATGGCCTGAGGCGGAGGGCCCCGCCTGCCTGAACCACGAGCTCGCGGGCGCGTTCGGGATCTTCGGACGCGAAGGCCTCGAGACGGCCTGCGCGATCGAGGACATGCTGTTCGAACCGGATGCGCGGACGCCCGACGAGATACGCGCACAGGGATATCCGCCCGAGCGCATAGGCCGTGAGGTCGCCTGGGCCAGGCAATACCTGGAGGACATCGGGGATCTCCTGACGGTCTCGGAAGGACTGTTCGAAAGCGACGACGGGGACGACGCCCGCATACCCACGCTCGCGCCGATACTCCAGCTGAAAGACCCCCTGCGCGACCATGTCGCAAAGCTCGCACTGGAGAACGGCGCGGACCAGATCGGCTGGTTCGCCTACGGACACGACGACTGAATCATAACATACTTATAAAGCAATGCGCAATGCGGCGTCCTCCGGGACGCCGTATAATTGTCTTGCTAACGATAAGCAAGTCAATAAAGGAGGGATGCGCCGTGGAGGCCACGTCGCCAAAGGTGTCCGACATACACGATTGCATAGGCACGCTGATACACATCGCGCGCATGCACCACAGGAACATCGACCGAATAGGCACGCAGGCGGGCCTCAACCGAAGCCCCTGCATGCTGCTGCTCTATCTGAACGAGAGGGGCGAGCTGCCCTCGCAGGTCGAGCTTGCCAGCCACTTCGACATATCGCCCGCGTGCATCGCGCGCACGGTCAAGGCGCTGAGCGCGGACGGGCTGATCGAGAGGGCGGAGGCCGCCGAGGATCCGCGCCGCAACCGCATCGCGATCACGGATCAGGGCCGGGACCGCGCGAACGAGATCGGGCGCCGCTTCGCCGCGTTCGACCGGCGCGCGTTCGACGGCTTCACCGCCGCGGAGCTCGACCGCTTCCACGCATTCCTGCAACGCATCGAACAGAACCTGCGCCGCGCCGAGTGCGAGGCCGACACGAAAGGAAGTGTATGACCCTTGAGACGATGGCTCAAATACGCCAGGCCCTACAAGCTGTTTTTCATACTGGGCCCGCTTTGCATGCTTGTCGAGGTGTTCGGCGAGATACTCCTGCCCAAGCTATACGCGCGCATCGTGGACATAGGCATCGCCAACCACGACGTGCGCTTCATCGTGCTCAGCTGCATACTGATGATCGTGTCCGCGCTTCTGATGATGGCGGGCGGCGTGGGCGGCGCGTGGTTCGCGTCCAAGGCCGCCGTCAACCTGGCGGCGGACGTGCGCCGCGACGTGTATAAGAAGATACAGGCGTTCTCGTTCGAGAACATAGACCATTTCTCCACCGGATCGCTGATCACCAGGCTGACCAACGACATCACGCAGATCATGAACATGGTCAACATGATCATGCGCATGTGCCTGCGCGCGCCCGGCATGATGATCGGCGCGCTGATCATGGCCATCGCCATGAACCCCTCCCTTGCGACCGTGCTGGCGGTGACGATACCGATACTGGTGGTGCTGATCGTCGCGGTGATACGCACGGGCTTCCCGCGCTTTTCCAACATGCAGACGAAGGTGGACGCGCTGAACAGCCGCATACAGGAGGACATCACGAACGCGCGCGTGATCAAGTCGTTCGTGCGGGAGGACTATGAGAAGGAGCGCTTCGCGCAGACCAACCACGACCTGCGCGCCGCGACGTTCTCCGCGCTGAAGGTCGTCATCACGACCATGCCCGGCATGATGCTGGTCATGAACTTCACGTCCCTTGCGGTGATGTGGTTCGGCGGCAACCAGGTCATAGACGGGCGCATGATGGTGGGCGACCTGTCGGCGTTCATCAACTACGTGACGCAGATACTCATGTCGCTGATGATGCTCACGATGGTGTTCATGAACGCCTCGCGCGCTATGGCGTCCGCCAGGCGCATCGCGGAGGTGCTGGACGAGCCCGTCACGCTGAACGATGACGACGCGAAGCACAGGGACCTTAGCGTGACGAAGGGCAGCGTGGACTTCAAAAACGTCTCCTTCCGCTACTACAAGACCAGCGAGGACGAGGTGCTGAGCGGCATCGACCTGCACATAGATCCCGGCCAGACCGTGGGCATCATAGGCTCGACGGGCTGCGGCAAGACCACGCTGGTCAGCATGATACCGCGCCTGTACGACGTGGATTCCGGCGAGGTGCTGGTCGACGGCGTGAACGTGAAGGACTATGACCTGACGAAGCTGCGCGACGGCGTGGGCATGGTGCTGCAGAAGAACGTGCTGTTCTCCGGCTCCATCGAAGAGAACCTGCGCTGGGGCGACGAGGGCGCCACCGACGAAGAGGTCCGCGCCGCCGCGCAGGCCGCGCAGGCGGACGGCTTCATCACGTCGTTCGCCGAGGGCTACGGCACGATGCTCGACCAGGGCGGCACGAACGTGTCCGGCGGCCAGAAGCAGCGCCTGTGCATCGCGCGCGCGCTGCTCAAGAAGCCCAGGATACTGATACTGGACGACTCGACCTCCGCCGTGGACACCGCCACGGAGGCGCAGATCCGCAAGGCCTTCCACAACGAGCTCAAGGATTCGACCAAGATCATCATCGCGCAGCGCATCACCTCGGTGATCGACGCGGACATGATCGTCGTGATGGACGACGGGCACATCACCGGCATCGGCACGCACGAAGAGCTGCTCGCCTCGAACGAGACGTACAAGGAGATCTACTATTCCCAGATGGAGAAAGAGGAGGCGAGCGCGTGATGGCCGGAAGAGACTTGAAGAACCTGCGCGCCCGCTACGGCGGCATAGACGAGAAGTCACTGGAGGGACAGCGCGGCGGGGGCGGCGGCCCCGGGGGACGCATGGCGTTCGGCCGTCCCAAGGACACGAAGGGCGTGGTGAAGCGGCTGTTGGGCTACATCGCCATGTTCTGGAAGCGCATCGCCGGCGCGCTGGCGTGCATGCTGCTTTCCACGGCGGCGTCGCTGGCGGGCAGCTATCTGCTGCGCCCCATCATAAACGTGATCGCCGCGGCGGACACGCCCGCGGGCGAGCGCGTCGCCTACTTAGGCGCCATGATGGGCGTGATGGCGGCGGTGTACCTGGTGGGCGTGGCGGGCACCTACTGCCAGTCCAGGCTGATGATCGGCGTGTCGCAAAGCGCCATAGAGCACATACGCAACGACCTGTTCAACAAGCTGCAGACGCTGCCCATACGCTTCTTCGACAATGAATCCACGGGCGAGGTCATGTCGCGCTTCACAAACGACGTGGACAACATAGGCATGATGCTGGACTCCTCGATCACGTCGCTGGTCTCCGGCGCGATCACGCTGGTGATGACGCTTGCGCTGATGCTCTTCACAAGCCCGCTGCTGACGCTGGTGACGGTGGTGTTCCTGCCGCTGTTCGCGCTGACGGGCAACGTGCTGATGAAGCGCAGCCGCAGGTACTACGTCTCCCAGCAGAACGCGCTGGGCGCGGTCAACGGCTACATCGAGGAGAACGTCTCCGGCCAGAAGGTCGTCAAGGTGTTCAACCACGAATCGGTGTGCGAGAGCGAGTTCGGCCTTCTGAACGACGACCTGCGCGACAAGCAGCAGCGCGCGCAGTTCGTGGGCGGCATCATGGGCCCCGTGATGGGGAACCTGAGCCAGGTCAGCTATTCGCTGACGGCCGGCGTGGGCGGCGTGCTGTGCGCGCTGGGACGCTTCGACGTGGGCGGGCTGGCCATATTCGTCAACTATTCGCGCCAGTTCTCGCGCCCCATCAGCGAGCTGAGCCAGCAGATGAGCATGATATTCGCGGCGCTGGCCGGCGCGGAGCGCGTGTTCCGCATCATGGACCTGGATCCCGAGGAGCCGGACCCCGCCGACGCGAAGGCGCCCGACCCGCTGCTAGGCCACGTGGAGCTCAAGGACGTGTCGTTCGGCTACGTGCCCGGCAAGACCGTGCTCAAGCACATATCGCTCTACGCTAAGCCCGGCCAGAAGATCGCCTTCGTCGGCTCGACCGGCGCGGGCAAGACCACGATCACGAACCTGCTGAACCGCTTCTATGACATAGACGAGGGCACGATCACGATCGACGGCGTGGACATCAGGAAGATACCGCGCGAGACGCTCAGGCGCAACATCGCCATGGTGCTGCAGGACACGCACCTGTTCACAGGCACCATCATGGAGAACATACGCTACGGGCGGCTGGACGCAACCGACGAGGAGGTCATCGCCGCGGCGAAGACCGCGAGCGCGCACTCGTTCATACGCCGTCTGGCGGACGGCTATGACACCGTGATCGAGGGCGACGGCGCGAACCTCTCGCAGGGGCAGCGGCAGCTGCTCAACATCGCGCGCGCGGCCATATCCAAGGCGCCGATACTGGTGCTGGACGAGGCGACCAGCTCGGTCGACACGCGCACGGAGCGCCACATCGAGCACGGCATGGACCGCCTGATGCAGGACCGCACCACGTTCGTGATCGCGCACAGGCTCTCGACCGTGCGCAACGCCAACGCCATCATGGTGCTGGAGAACGGCGAGATCATCGAACGCGGCGACCACGACGACCTGCTTGCGATGAAGGGAAGGTATTACGAGCTGTACACCGGCATGAGCGAGCTGACCTGACAGGCAAGGCTCGCCGCGCCCGGCAGGGGGCTGCCTCGGATCGAGGCGGCCCCCTTTGCGTCTGCATATCTGCCCCATTTTCTTCCCCTCCCGTCCAGTTGTTGTAAAATTCATATTCGCATGCTATAATAGCATTCGTTGAAATCTGCTTTACAGCAATCATTCCGGAGGGACCCCGATAATGTTCGACTTTCTGAAGAAATTCTTAGGCTCCAGCAACGAATCCGAGATCCGCCGCCTGAGGAAGACGGTGGACCAGATCAACGCCATGGAGCCCGAGATCAAAAAGCTCACCGACGACGACCTGCGCGGGCGCATACAGGCGCTGCGCGAAAAGGCGCAGGGCGGCACGAGCCTTGACGACCTGCTGCCGGAGACCTACGCCGTCGTGCGCGAGGCCGCCGTGCGCGTGCTGGGCCAGCGCCCGTTCGACGTGCAGCTGATCGGCGGCATCGTGCTGCACCAGGGCCGCATCGCGGAGATGCGCACCGGCGAGGGCAAGACGCTGACCGCCACGCTGCCCGCGGTGCTCAACGCGCTGCCGGGTAAGGGCGTGCACATCGTCACCGTGAACGACTACCTGGCCAAGTTCCAGTCCGAGTGGATGGGCAAGCTCTACCGCTTCCTGGGGCTCAGCGTGGGCCTGATCGTGCACGACCTGGAACCGGAGCAGCGCCAGGTCGCCTATGCCGCGGACATCACCTACGGCACCAACAACGAGTTCGGCTTCGACTACCTGCGCGACAACATGGTCACCTATAAGGAGCGCATGGTGCAGCGCGAGCTCAACTTCGCCATCGTGGACGAGGTCGACTCGATCCTGATCGACGAGGCGCGCACGCCGCTGATCATCTCCGGCCGCGGCGACAAGTCCACTTCGCTCTATGAGCACGCCAACCAGTTCGTCGCGCGCGGGCTCACCGAGGCGAAGGAGAAGGAGGACGCGCCCGGCGAGTTCGAGGTCGAGGGCGACTTCATCAAGGACGAGAAGGACAAGACCATATCGCTGACCGAGCGCGGCGTGCGCAAGGCAGAGGCGTTCTTCAACGTCGAGAACCTGACCGACCCCGAGAACCAGGAGCTCTATCACCACATACTGGGCGCCCTGCGCGCGCACAAGATGATGAAGCGCGACGTGGACTACATCGTCAAGGACGGCCAGGTCATCATCGTGGACGAGTTCACCGGCCGACTGATGGTGGGCCGCCGCTATTCCGACGGCCTGCACCAGGCCATCGAGGCGAAGGAGGGCGTGAAGGTCGAGCGCGAGAGCAAGACGCTGGCCACCATCACGTTCCAGAACTACTTCCGCATGTACAAAAAGCTCTCCGGCATGACCGGCACGGCCAAGACCGAAGAGGAGGAGTTCAACGGCATATACAAGCTGGACGTCGTGACCATACCCACCAACCGCCCCATGATCCGTCAGGACATGAACGACGCGGTGTTCGTCACGATGAAGGCCAAGTACGCCGCCATCATAGACGAGATCGAGAAGCGCCACAAGACCGGCCAGCCCGTGCTGGTGGGCACGGTCTCCGTCGAAAAGAGCGAGCTGCTGGGCAAGATGCTGTCCCTGCGCGGCATACCCCACGTTGTGCTGAACGCGAAGTTCCACGAGAAGGAAGCCGAGATCGTGGCGCAGGCGGGCAAGGTCGGCGCGGTCACCATCGCCACCAACATGGCCGGCCGCGGCACGGACATACTCTTAGGCGGCAACGCCGAATTCATGGCGCGCCGCGACATGCGCCAGGCGGGCTACGAGGAGGAGCTGATCGAGGAGGCCATAGGCTTCAACGAGCATGTGCCCGAGGAGGTGCTCGAGGCACGCAAGGTGTTCCGCGCACAGCTCAAAAAGCACGAGGAAGAGACCGAAAAGGGCCACGCGGAGGTCGTCAGGCTGGGCGGCCTGCACATCATAGGCACCGAGCGGCACGAGTCGCGCCGCATAGACAACCAGCTGCGCGGCCGCGCCGGACGCCAGGGCGACCCGGGCTCGTCGCAGTTCTTCATATCGTTCGAGGACGACCTGATGCGCCTGTTCGGCTCCGACCGTTTCCGCCCGATGCTCGAAAAGCTGACCGCCGGCGGCGAAGAGGCCATAGAGTTCAGCATGGTCTCCAAGCAGATCGAGAACGCGCAGAAGCGCGTGGAGAGCAAGAACTACGACATCCGCCTGCACGTGCTGCAGTACGACGACGTGATGAACACGCAGCGCAACCTGATCTACGAGCAGCGCCGCGAGGTGCTCGAGGGCGGCGACATGCGCAAGCGCATATTCGAGATGCGCCACACGCTGATCGAGGAGGCCGTCAACCGCCACGTCGCGGACGAGGTGAACATCGAGACCTGGGACATCGCCGGCCTGTCCGAATACCTTGAGCGCCTGTGCGTGGACAAGGGCAGCGTGAAGCGCATATTCGACGGCCTGGGCGAGCATTTGAAGAAGGAATTCGTCGAAAAGCTCGAGGCGCGCTCAGAGGAGATCTACAAGGCGCGCGAGAAGATGTGGGCGGACGCGAACCTGGACATGCGCGAGTTCGAGCGCGTGGCGCTGCTGGGCGCCGTGGACGCGCGCTGGATGGACCACATCGACGCGATGACCGAGCTGCGCGACGGCATAGGCCTGCGCGCCTACGGCCACCACGACCCGGTGGTGGAATATAAGCGCGAGGGCTACGACATGTTCGAGGAAATGGTGCGCCTGATACAGGAGGACACCATACGTCGCCTCTACTTCACCGTGCTTGCAAAGCCCGTGGAGCGCAAGCAGGTGGCGCAGCCCATCGCGGCCACGCACGGCGGCGGCGAGTCCGCCGCGGCCCCCAGCGCGCCGAAAAAGGTGCAGCCCAAGGTCGGCCGCAACGACCCGTGTCCCTGCGGCAGCGGCAAGAAGTACAAGAACTGCTGCGGCCGCAACGAGAGCCAGTCCGCATGAAAGGATGATGCGCTATGATCGAACACTTCGAGTGGACCAGGGCCCCCAGGACCTGTGACATAGCCGAGGACCGCGTGGAGATCATGACCGAGCCGCACACGGACCTGTGGCAGCGGACCTATTATCACTTCCGCAACGACAACGCGCCCGCGCTCCAGATGTCCACGGACGAAGAATTCTTCAGCTTCATCGTGAAGACCGACTTTTCCGAAAGCCACCACCGCTTCGACCAGTGCGGCATCGTGATGTACCTGGACAGCGACAACTGGCTCAAGGCGTCCGTGGAGTATGAGAACGAGCGCTTCCAGCACCTGGGCAGCGTGGTGACCAACCACGGCTATTCCGACTGGGCGACCACGGCCATACCCGCCGACGTGAAGGTCATGTGGTACAGGCTGAGCCGCAGGCAGGACGACTACTGCATAGAGTGCTCGCGGGACGGCGTGGAGTTCTCGCAGATGCGCGTCTGCCACATGTGGGAGGGCGCGGGACGGATACGCTTCGGCATCTATGCCTGCAGCCCGGAGGATTCTTCCTTCAGGGCGGTGTTCACCGACATGGCGCTGACCGAATGCGCGTGGAAGGCGCACGACGGCCAGCAGCCGGACTGACGCGGCCCATACCCCCTTTCGAAAAGGAGGACAACGATATGATACAAATGGAAACCTTCAAACAGGACCTTGCGGAGATACGCCGCATGCTGGACGAGTCCAAAGAGAGCCTTCAGATCGACCACCTGCGCGAGCAGATGATCGAGTATCAGGAGGACATGGGCTCCCCCGGCTTCTGGGACGACACCGAGCGCGCGCAGAAGGTCTCCGCAAAGGCCAGCCAGGTCGAACGCCGCATACAGCACTACGAGCAGCTCTGCGCCCGCGCGGACGACGTCGAGGTCATGATGGAGCTTGCGGACGAGGCGGACGACGAGGAGATGGCCGGCGAGATCGAGACCGAGCTCAAGTCCCTCAAGGAGGCGCTGGAATCGCTGAAGCTGCAGACGCTGCTGAACGGCGAGTACGACGCCTGCAACTGCATACTCTCGCTGCACGCCGGCGCGGGCGGCACGGAGGCGCAGGACTGGACGCAGATGCTGTACCGCATGTACACCCGCTTTGCCGAGCGCATGGGCTTCCAGGTGAAGCTCCTGGACCTGCTGGACGGCGACGAGGCGGGCATAAAGTCCGTCACGTTCGAGGTGACGGGCGACTACGCCTACGGCTACCTGAAGAGCGAGCGCGGCGTGCACCGCCTGGTGCGCATATCCCCGTTCGACTCCAACGCGCGCAGGCACACGTCGTTCGCGTCGCTGGACGTGTCCCCGATCATAGAGGACGACGGCGCGATCGAGATACGTCCGGAGGACCTGCGCATAGACACGTACCGCGCGTCCGGCGCGGGCGGACAGCACGTCAACAGGACCGACTCCGCCGTGCGCATCACCCACATACCCACGGGCATCGTGGTGCAGTGCCAGAACGAGCGCAGCCAGGTGCAGAACAAGG
>SVGK01000216.1 GCA_015056395.1 Clostridiales bacterium | reverse complement strand
CCGCATGGCGGGATACCTGGTCGATATGTTCCCGGACAACGGCGCCGTGATGACGCAGTGCTTCGGCGAGACGATCGTGGGGCAGATGCTGAAGACGGCAACGCAGCGCGGCAAGAAGCTGCGTCTGTTCTGCCCGGAGACGCGCCCGTACTTCCAGGGCGCGCGCCTCACGGCTACGGTCTGCCATGACATGGGGTTCGACGTGACGGTGATCACGGACAACATGCCGGCCTTCGTGATGCAGCGCGAACACATCGACGTGTTCACGTCCGCGGCGGACGCGATATGCCTGGACGGTTTCGTGTGCAACAAGGTGGGCACGTTCCAGATCGCCATCGTGGCAAAGTACATGGGCATACCCTACTTCGTGACGGGCGCGCCGGACAAGGGACATCCTACCGTGGACACGCTGACCATAGAGATGCGGGACCCTGAGTTCGTTTTGCAGGCCATGGGCGTGCGCACCGCGGCGCAGGGCGTCAGGGGATATTATCCGTCCTTCGACATCACGCCGCCTCACCTGGTCTCGGGCGTCGTGACGGACACGGGGATCTATGCGCCCTATGACTTGAAGCGCTACTTTGCGGAGGGCAACACGGGCGAATACACCGAAAAGGACCTGTGCGTGTAAGACACATTAATTTTACCCGTATAACTGTACAAAAGCCTCCCGAAATGGTATAATTCCCGAAGAATGATGACAACGGAACTGTTGGAGGCACTGATGAACAAACTTCGATTTGGCAGGGTTGCGCATCTCTTGGCAATTCTGCCTGTCCTTTTATATCTGGCGTTCGCGCCCATGGCGTTTGCGGCGCCGGACGACTATGACGCCGAAACGCCGGGCACGCTTTCGAACGACATGCTCTACGGCACGGCGGCGACCGTGATCGACGCGGACAGCGGAGAGATACTCTTTGAGAAGAACGCCACGGCGCGCGTGTACCCCGCGTCCACGACGAAGATCATGACGTTGCTTTTGGCCGTCGAGACGGGCTGGGATTTCGACATAAAGGTCCAGATCCCCTCCGAGGCCGCGGATATCGCGAGGGACAGCTCGCTGATACCCGTGTATCCCGGCGAGACGACCACGTTCCGCGAGCTGCTCTACGGCATGATGATGCATTCGGGCAACGACGGCGCGAACGCCGTGGCCGTGCTTGTCGCGGGCACGGTGCCCGCCTTTGTCGACCGCATGAACGCGCGGGCACAGGAGCTGGGCTGTACGGGCACGCACTTTGCCAACGCCCACGGCTATCATCAGGAGGATCACTACTCCACGGCGCGCGATCTGGCGATCATAACGCACGAGGCGATGAAGCACGACGTCGTGCGCGATATCGTGGGTGTGGCCCAGACCACGATCACGGTCTCCCCGCGCGGCGAGATACCGCTCTATACGACCAACTACATGCTGAACCCGTCCTCCGAGTTCTATTACGATAAGTGCATCGGCGTGAAGACCGGCTCGCACAACGCGGCAGGCAAGTGCTTCGTCGGCGCGGCGGCGCGCGACGGCGCCACGATCATCACAGTGACCATGGGCGCCGCGACGGACGAGGAAAAGTGGGAGGACACGAAGCGCCTGTTCGACTTCGGCTTCTCGTGCTACGATGTGTACAACGTCGACCGCATGTTCGAGATGACCTCGGACAGCATCGTGCAGACGCGCGTATCCAACGCGGCCAAGGACGACCCGTACGGCGGCATGCTCAAGCTGCGCCTTGCGCAGCTGAGCGATCCGAACTATGTGAGGCTCATCCGCGGCAACGACGAGGCGCTGCTCGAGGCGTTCCGCGCGGATTTCATAAGCCGCTGCCAGGTGAACATCACCGACAGCTTGGCCGCGCCCGTCGAGATGGGCAAGCTGGTGGGCAGCTTCGTCTACACGGCGCAGGACGGTCGGGTGATCACGGCGTCGCTGGTGGCCAGCCGCGACGTGGCCGCGGAGCCCGAACGCCTGCACCTGTACGACCTGTTCCCGTTCCTCGAGGCGTTTGCGAACCCGCTGGTGCAGGTATTGCTTGTGATCATCGCGCTGCTGATCGTCGTGCTGCTGGTGCATCGTTCCGTCGTGCGCCACAGGAAGGAGCGCCGCAGGCGCGCGCTCTATGAGATGCGCAGGCGCGAATATGAACAGCGCAGGCCGTCGCGGCCTTCATCGGGGAAGCGCTCCGCCAAGGGCAAGCAGGATCCCTACGACGACCTTTTCGACACTTGACGAGGTGGCGCAGATGACGAAGCTGTGGGTCCGCATCATTAAAAAGCACCGCATTTCCAAACAGGACACGGTCCCCTGCGCGTTCGGGGAAGAGGAAGAGGTCCTGCGCGAGGTCTGCCGCGACATGGACATACCTGCGCCGCTCTGGCTGGGCAAACAGCAGCGCGAATTCGCGGAGTTCAGGCGTACGGCCTTCCTTCACGAGAACTTCATGGAGGATGTCTGGTTCGACAGGCTCGAGATCGAGTTCATCGACGAAGAGGCCAAAGGGCGCAGGAGCAGGGACCCGAGGAACCAGTTTGACGGGTATTGAAAATGGCGAAGACCAAGACGGTTTATGTTTGTGCCGAGTGCGGCTATGAAGCGCCCAAGTGGCTGGGCAAATGTCCCGGCTGCGGGCAATGGAACACGATGGCGGAGCAGATCGCCGAGCCCGTACAGGAGGGGCCGCAGCGCAGGAACAGGCGCGCGCCGGGACGCGACGTGGCCGCCGTGCGCATCGACCAGGTGCCGGAGGAACAGCTTGCGCGCAGGTCCTGCGGCATAGGCGAGCTGGACCGCGTGCTGGGCGGCGGCATCGTGGACGGCTCCCTGGTGCTGGTGGGCGGAGATCCCGGCATAGGCAAGTCGACGCTGCTCACGCAGGTCTGCGCGAATGTGGCGCGCACGCAGGTCCCCGTGCTGTATGTGTCCGGCGAAGAATCCGCCAGGCAGATACGCATGCGCGCAAACCGACTGGGCGCGCAGGGGTCCGGCTTTTTCGTGCTGTCCGAAAACGACATGACGGTGATCGAGAAGCGCATCAACGAGATCGATCCGGCCGTCGTCGTGATCGACTCGATACAGACGGTCTACAGGCCGGACATGGCTTCCGCGCCGGGCAGCGTCTCACAGGTGCGCGAATGCGCGGCGCAGCTTTTACGCATGGCCAAGTCCAGCGGATGCAGCACGTTCCTCGTGGGCCATGTGACGAAGGAGGGGGCCATCGCCGGTCCGCGCGTACTTGAGCACATGGTGGACGCGGTGCTCTACTTCGAGGGCGACAGGCAGCACCAGTACAGGCTGCTGCGCGCGACGAAGAACCGCTTCGGCTCCGTCAACGAGCTGGGCATGTTCGAGATGACGTCCGAGGGCATGGCCGAGGTGTCGAACGTGAGCGAGGTGCTGCTCTCCGAGCGAGCGCACAATGCCAGCGGATGCGTCGTGATGCCCGCGATGGAGGGAAGCCGTCCGCTGCTGACCGACGTGCAGGCGCTCGTGGCGACCACCGTATTCGGGAACCCCAGGCGCATGGCCAGCGGCGTCGACCAGGGAAGGCTTGCCCTGCTGCTTGCGGTGATGGAAAAGCGCTGCGGCTACAGGCTCTATGACAGGGATGTCTATATCAACATCGCCGGAGGCCTCAATGTGACGGAACCCGCGGCCGACCTCGCACTGTGCGCGGCCGTAGCATCGTCCATGCAGAACCGCGCCATAGGTGCGGAATGGGCGGTCATAGGCGAGGTCGGTCTGGCCGGCGAGATACGCGCCGTGCCGCAGGCGGACAGGCGCGTGAGCGAATGCGCGCGCCTGGGCTTCAGCAACATACTCCTGCCAAAGGGGAACCTGCGCGGCATAAAGCCCATGGAGGGCGTGCAGATGACGGGCGCGGACACGCTCTACCAGGCGATGTCATGCCTGTCGTTGCTTCCCGTGAGAGGTTGACGGCATGCGGAAGATCGGTTTGTTCGCGTTCTTGCTTTCGCTTATGCTGCTGACGGGTTGTTCCATCAAACCGCTCATAACTGACGACGGCCCCGTTTCGATCTACGCGACGTGCTATCCCGTCTATGCGCTGACGCGCCTCGTGACGGACGGTTCGGAGAACTATGAAGTGTATTGCCTCATACAGCCGCAGGACGGCTGCCTTCGAAGCTATGTGCTTTCCGATTGGGATCGGGCGATGCTCCTGAGCAGTGCGAACGTGGTCGTCGCCTGTGGGCGCGGGCTTGAATCGTACGGGGAAGAGCTAAAGAGCATGGCGCAGGACAGCATCGTGCTCGTGGAGACGCTCTATGGCGCGGAGCTTATGTCGTTCGACAGTGAAAGCAGCGACGAGGACAGCCACTTCTCAGGCGAGGTCCCGCATGCGTTCATGTCGCCCGCCGGCTGCAGGCACATGCTTACATCGATCGAAGGCGCGCTCTCTGCGCTCTATCCGGACGATGCGCCCGTGTTCTCCGAAAATGCGGAGAACGCGCTTGCGAAGCTTGACCAGGCCGAGGCGGAAATAGAGCGTATCCGCAAAGAGACCGAAGGTATGCCTGTGGCGATACTCAACGAAGCATTGATCTATCCCGCGGACGACCTTGGACTCGATGTCCGCTGCGTGATACAGCGCGAGAGCGGCGAGATGTATTCCGATACGGGCCTGTCCGACGTCGTTGAGCGTGTGAAGCAGAGCGGCGCCACAGCCGCGTTGATCGAAAAACAGGCGCCTGACCGACTCGTGCAGGCGCTCAGGGACAGCGGCACAGATGTCGTATGCATGGATACCATGAGCTGCGTGTCGCCGGCAACGGAGCCAGACTCCATATTCGACATACTGACAGGCAACGCGCTTTCGATGGAGGAGGTTGAATGACAGAGGTCACGATCTATACCGAGGCGCATGCTCCGGGAACCCGGGGCCGGGCGGATGGGGCGCGGTGCTCATCGCGGGAGAACGCTCGAAGGAGATCT
>SVGK01000020.1 GCA_015056395.1 Clostridiales bacterium | reverse complement strand
ACAACAAGTTCAACCAGTACTTCATCGGCTACCCGATCGACGCCCTCCTGCCCATCAAGGACAGCATCGGCTACATCCTGTCCACCTCCATCAGCCCCACCATCAACAACTACCTGGGCACCACCCTGTGGAACGAGGTCTATGTTGACGGCGTGGACACCGCCGAGGCGCTGGAAGAGGCGCAGGATTCCATCGACAGCGATCTGTTCTGATGATCCACATCCGGTGACCATCACATGGGAGCGGAGCATTGCTCCCTCCCATGTTCCATGTGTAGGAGGTCCGCGCGAGGACCTTCGACGCACCAGACGGTATTCGTACCACAACGGATGGGAGGAGTAAATCCATGCAAGCAAAGGCGGTTGCACCCGCGGCGAGGGGCAACGGCAAGCGGGCCCTGATACTTCTGATCTGCGGCGCCGTGCTGTTGGCCATAGGCATCGTGGGACTGTTTTCCCTGCAGGGCAAGGCCGTGCGCTTCGATAAGGCGTATGACACCAAAGGCGACCTGAGCGGCTTCTTCTTCGGCGCGTTGGAGGAGGGCCAGAGCTACAGCTTCCTGCAGAACCTGTGGCTGGGCATCGCGCGCTACAGGCTGTGGGTGATGCTGGCGGGCCTTGTGCTGATCGTCATATACGTGGCGCTCAACCGAGACCTCCTGTATTCGCAGAACGTGGCGCCGTATGTGTTCGTCGCGCCGTTCATCATCACGTTCCTGGTGTTCTTCGCCTATCCGCTGATCTCCACCATCATGATGAGCTTCCAGGAGATCACGGGCGCGGGCACCACGTGGATAGGCCTCAAGAACTACCAGGACCTGTTCGCCAACAAGAACTTCTACACGGCGGTCAGGAACTCCGTGGTCTACATGGTGCTGACCTGCGCCATACTGATACCCGTGCCCATGCTGCTTGCGTACCTGGCCGAGACCGGGCTTTCCAAGGCGGGCAGCCTGTTCAAGACCGTGGCGTTCATGCCGGTGCTGTGCTCCGTCGTCGTGGCCGGCATCATATTCCGCATGATGTTCTCCGAGCTGGACGGCGCGATGATGAACCAGCTGCGCGGCCTGCTCGGCATGAAGCCCATCACGTGGCTGAAGGACCAGCACGGTTCCATGTTTGCGATGGTCCTGCTGTGCTTCTGGCGCTGGACGGGCATGAACATGCTCTACTACATGGCGGGCCTCAAGTCGATCTCGCGCGAGCTGTATGAGGCGGCGGACATCGACGGCGCGAACGGCGTGCAGAAGTTCACAAAGATCTGCCTGCCGCTTCTGAAGCCCACGACCATCTACGTGCTGACGATCTCCATCTACGCGGGCCTTGCGATGTTCACGGAGAGCTACATGATCTTCGGCGGCAACAATTCCCCCAAGAACTACGGCCTGACGATCGTAGGCTACCTGTACCGCTACGGCTTTGAGAAGGTCGACAAGTTCGGCTTCGCCTCGGCGGTCGGCCTGGTGCTGCTGGTCGGCGCGCTGATCATCACGCTAGTGCAGCTGCGCATCACGGGCGTGATCGGGAAGAAGGAGGATTGAGCATGAAAGAGGTCAAGCCGAATCCCGTCGCGAAGGTCGTTCTGACGGTGTTCTTCATCATACTGTGCATACTGTTCCTGATCCCGCTGTACGCGCTGCTGCTGGGCACGTTCAAGGGCGGCGCCGAGCTGTTCGTCAGCGGCCTGAACCTGAACCCCACGCCGGCGCTGCTGCACACGAAGGCATGGCGCTATCTGTTCACGGGCATCATGGCCAACGGCGAATCCAGCCCGCACGACTACTTCCTGTGGTACCGCAACAGCCTCATGGTCGTGCTGGTGCAGGGCAGCCTGACGCTGCTGCTCTCGTCCATGGTCGCCTACGGCCTGGCGAAGTATGAGTTCAAGGGCAAGAACCTGATATTCATGTGCGTGCTGATGGTCATGATGGTGCCGCTTGAGATACTGATGCTGCCCATGTACACCCAGGTGAACGCGATGGGCCTGCGCAACAGCTACGCGGGCGTGATGCTTCCGTTCCTGGTCAGCATGAGCGCGGTGTTCTTCTTCCGGCAGTTCCTGACGAACATACCCTACGAGATGATCGAGGCGGGCCGCATCGACGGCTGCACCGAGTACGGCATATTCTTCCGCATCATCATGCCGGTCATGCTGCCGGCCTACGCCTCCATGGCGGTGCTGACGGGCATGGGCGCGTGGAACGCGCTGCTGTGGCCGATGCTTGTGCTGTCGGACATGAAGAAGTACACGATACCGATTGGCCTGAACACGCTGTGGTCGCCGTACGGCAACAACTACGACCTGATGATCACCGGCTCCTGCTTTGCGATACTGCCGCTTCTGCTGATCTATCTGCTGGCGCAGAGGTTCATCGTGGAAGGCATGACCGCGGGCGCGGTGAAGGGATGATATCGATACGATGGGCGGGGCGAAATATGCGCCCCGCCTATTTTCAAATTCAGGATATCGGAGGTCTCCCCATGAAAAAGCTCTCACTGCTTATTGCGCTCGTGCTTCTTCTCGCCCTGCCCGCGCAGGCGGCGCAGCTCAAGTTCAAGAACGTCAGCGTGCACGACCCGTCCGTGATGTGCGCGCCCGACGGCCGCTTCTACATCTATGGAAGCCACATGCAGGCCGCGTGGTCGGACGACCTGGTGGACTGGAAGATGTTCTCCAAGCTGGACAAGTGCAACCTCCAGCCGGAGTATGCCGTCGAGTTCAAGGAGGCGCTCACCTGGGCGGAGACCGGCACGTTCTGGGCGCCGGACGTGATACGCCTCAGTGACGGTCGCTACTACATGTACTACTGCTGCTGCGAGGGCTCCAAGCCGCTGGCCGCGCTGGGCGTGGCGGTGTCCGACAGCCCCGAAGGCCCGTTCGAGAACATACAGATACTCCTGAAGAGCGGCGAGCCGGGCTACGACGCCACCGTTTATCCGAACGCAATAGACCCTTGCGTGTTCTTCGACGCGGACGGGCGGCTCTGGATGGTGTACGGTTCCTACTCCGGGGGCATATTCCTGCTGGAGCTGGACCCCGAGACGGGGCTGATCCGCGAGGGGCAGGAGCCCTACGGCCTGCACCTGCTGGGCGGCAACCACAGCTGCATCGAGGCGCCCTACATGGTCTATAATGCCGAGACCGGCTATTACTATCTGTTCCTGTCCTTCGGCGGGCTGGGCGTGAACGACGGCTACAACATGCGCGTGTGCCGGTCGAAGAACGTCGAAGGCCCCTATGAGGACGCGCAGGGTCATTCCATGCTCGACTGCGCGTGCAAGCCGGGGAATTTCTGGAACAACGACGACATCGCGCCCTACGGCGTGAAGCTGATGGGCGGCTGTCAGTTCGTGCCGCTTTCGGGCGAGAACAGCGAGAAGGCCGCGATACGGCGCTCTCCGGGGCACAACAGCGTGTGGTTCGACCCGGATACGGGCCGGTGGTTCCTGATACACCACACGCGCTTTGCGAGCACCGGCGACCGCTACATCGTCGAGACGCGCGAAATGTGGTTCAACGACTACGGCTGGCCATGCGCCGCGCCCACGCGCTATGTCCGGGACGACCAGCTTCCCGAGGGGCAGGCGTTCGAGGCGGCCGGCGCATGGAAGCTGCTCTGGCACGGGCAGGACGTGAACACGGTCGAGCACACCTCCGCGGAGGCGGCTTTTGCCGAGGACGGCGGCGTAACGGGCGCGGCGACGGGCAGCTATGCCCTCGACGGCGAGGGCGGCATCGCGCTCACGCTGGACGGCGTGGAATACCGCGGACACTGCTCGATCGGCTACGACGACGACCAGGACGAGTTCGTGTCGACGTTCACGGCCATGTCGGAGGACGGGCGGACGTTGTGGGGCGTGCGGGCGACGGGGCAGTGAGGTAATTCAGAATTCAGAATTAAGAATTCAGAATCAATGGCCGGCGGTTCGGATGCAGCTGCGCAACAGGTATGCCGCAGCGGCGTCTACGCCGCCATACCACCCCTTGCCATTCCCGACAGAGAGGGTGAAACGGAGGGGGACCCTGAACAGCACGGGATCGCCTTGAGTTGACAGATTTGGCCCCTACGGAGGGACCTGCATGGCATCGCGTATCATGTCGACATGTGTGTCGTGAACGAACGAAACGGGCACGCCGTAGGGGCGCCGCTTGCTGCGCCCCCGTTCCCCCGTATCCGTCTATCGGCGGCTATCGCGCGATCTGCCCGATCGAAGACGGCGGGCTTCTAATACTCGCCCTGTCCGTCGGCCGCAGGAGAGACTTATGCACATAAAGAAAAGGACGTCAGGCTTCGTTTGAGCCTGACGTCCTGTTGTTCGATCGGGTCTGCCGGGGGATCAGTCCTCCCAGGGGAACTTGTACTGGGTGAGGCCCAGCTCGTCGCGGACCTGTATGAGCTCCTTTTGGACGCTTTCGTTGATCGGCACGCCGTTGGCGCGGGCCTGCTCGATCTCGTACTCCTTCTCGCCGGCGGTGTAGATGCGCTCGGCGCCGGGCGCCTTCTTGGACGCGCGCATGGAGCGGAGTATGTCGCCGGCCTTCTTGCGGCAGAGATCCTCGCCCAGGAAGTGGTCGGTGTCGATGGCGATGAAGAAGTGGCCCAGGTGATAGGGCACCAGCTTGCCGTTCTCGTCCTTGCCGTTCAGCGCCTTGCCGTAGTTGCCGTCCTGCAGCACCGCGCTCAACAGCTCGACGAACAGGCCGAAGCCGTAGCCCTTGTAGCCGCCCAGCGCCTCGCCGATGCCGCCCACGGGGGCCAGCGCCGCCGTGCCCTGGCGTATGCGCTTCAGCGCGACGCCCGCGTCGCCTTCGACGGGCTTGCCGTCGTCGCCGACGATGGTGCCGGGATGCACGGGCTCGCCGATGCGCTCATAGTACTCGATCTTGCCGTTCTGGGTGATGGACGTGGCGCAGTCGAAGTTGAAGTCGAACGCCTCGTCGGTGGGCACGCCCAGCGTGAAGGGGTTGGTGCCGTACATGCCCTCGACGCCCCAGGTGGGCGCGACGGACGGGCGCGCGTTGGTGCCGGTCATGCCGATGCAGCCCGCCTTGGTGGCCATCGTGGTGTAGTAGCCCGCGATGCCGTAGTGGCAGGAATTGCGCACAACGACCATGCCCATGCCGTATTCCTTCGCCTTTTTGATCGCCAGCTGCATGCTCTTGTAGCCTATGACCTGGCCCATGCCGTCGTGGCCGTCGACCACCGCGGTGGTGGGCGTCTCCTTGACGATCTCGAAGTTGGTCACGGGGTTCTGGATGCCGGCCTTAATGCGGTCCAGATAGATGGGCTTGAAGCGGTTCACGCCGTGGGACTCGATGCCCCTGTGGTCGGAGGCCAGCAGCACGTCCGTGCAGATCTTGGCGTCTTCCTCCGGGATGCCGTAAGCGATAAAGGCATCGGTGACGAAATTGGTGATCGTAGTCCAATCGACGATGTTTTTCTGGCCCATGGGTAACTCCTCCTTTTCGTGGGGAGGAATGGATGATCCTCCCCGGTGCTGACAAAAGTATAGCACATTTCGCGGGGATTTTCAAGGAGGTCGATGCCTTCCTTCCCTCACAATGAAACTTAACGCGCCCTTCGGCAGGATAAAAGGGGAGCGCGTCGAAAGGTATAAGTTGGACTTTGTTGATTTCATTGATATCGACAGGATGATCAGGAGGGATTAAATCAATGAATGTTGAACGCAACCTCCCCGTCATTCGCGAGCGCAAGCTTGCGATCTTGAAAGGGGACCCCGAAAAGTGCGAGCAGCAGAAAAAAGCCGGCAAGCTCCTTGCGAGGGAGCGCGTGGCGCTGCTGCTGGATCCGGCGAGCTTCGTCGAGCTGGACAGCCTGATGGCGGACGCGGGCGTCGTGACCGGCTACGGCACGGTCGACGGCAATCCCGTGTACGTCTATGCGCAGGACTTCACCGTGCGTGGCGGCGCTGTCGGCCAGGCGCACGCGAAGAAGGTGCTCAAGGTGATGGATCTGGCGGAGAAGACCGGCGCGCCGGTCGTCGCGATCCTCGACACCGCAGGCGCACGCCTTGATGAAGGCGTGGACGCCATGAACGCCTATGCCATGATGGCGGGCCGCGCCTCCGCGCTGAGCGGCGTCGTGCCCCAGATCGCACTGGTGCTGGGCCCCTGCGGCGGCATCGCCTCCGGCATCGCCGGCATGGCGGATCTGGTCATCATGAGCAAGAACGGCGAGCTGTTCGTCAACGGCCCGCAGGTCGTGTCCGCCGTCGCCGGTAAGGACATCGACATGGCGGCGCTGGCGGGCCCCGAGGCCTCCATGCGCTCCGGCATGGCGCAGCTGACCTGCGGCTCCGATGAGGAAGCCGTCGCCTGCGCGCGCAAGGTCATAGGCATGCTGCCCGTGAACAACTTAGACGACGCCGTGGCGCCCGCCATGGACGACGTCAACCGCGAGCTGTTCGAGCTGAACGGCGTGGATTCCGTGTCCGACGTGCGCGAGCTGATACGCTCCATCTGCGACAACGGCGACGTGGTCGAGCTGGGCGAGGGCTTCGCCGCCAGCATGGTCACTGCGCTCGGCCGCATCGGCGGCACGACGGTCGGCTTCATCGCCAACCAGGCCGGCAAGGACGAAGGCCGCCTGACCGTATACGGCTGCAAGAAGGCCGCGCGCTTCGTGCGCTTCCTGGACGCTTTCTCCATCCCGCTGATCTCCCTGGTCGATTCCGTTGGCATGAAGATCTCCACGGCGCCGCAGGGCGAGCTCTCCCGCAACGGCGCGCAGCTGCTGTTCGCCATGACCGAGGCCACCAACGTGCGCATCGCGGTCATACTGGGCAACGCCATCGGCATGAGCTACGCCGCGCTGGCCTCCCGCGCCGCGTGCGACGCGGTCTACGCCTGGCCGGGCGCCGTCATCTCCGCCGTGACCACGAAGATCGCCGTGCAGCTCAACTGCGCCGATGAGCTGAAGGGCGCCGAGGATCCCTTCGCCAAGCGCGCCGAGCTTGAAGAAAAGTACAATGCCGATGTGGCCGACGGCGTGAACGCCGCCATGAAGGGCTATGTCGACGACGTGATCGAACCCACCGCCACCCGCAGCATGGTCGCGCAGGCCCTGGAGATGCTCTCCGGCAAGCGTGAGAGCCGTCCCGCCAAGAAGCACGGCAACCTGCCGCTGTAAGGAGGCAAACGCACTATGAATATTCTCAATGCCCTGTCCTATGGCGGCATCACCGCGATCATCGGCATCGCCATCGTGTTCGTCGGCCTGACGATACTGATCGTGGCCGTGAGCATCATGGCGTCGATCTTCAAGAAGATCGACAAGAAGAAGGCCGACAAGGCCCGCGCCGCGCATGAAGCCGCCGCGCGCGCCGCGGCCGCCGAAGCCGCGAAGGCCGCCAAGGCTGCGCCCGCGCCCGCGCCGGTCGAGGAGACCGTCGAGGAGGACGATCCCGCGCTGATCGCCGTGATCGCCGCCGCGCTGGCCGCCTATACCGATGCCAACAAGCCGCTGGTCGTGCGCAAGGTGCGCCGCGTGTCCGGCTGGAACGCCGCCGCACGCAGAGAACAGCTGGAACGCTTCTGAGATCTATTCCGTTCATAGACAACTGATATTGGGAGGAAAATAAAATGCGCAAGTTTGCCATCACCGTAAACGGACAGTGCTACGAAGTCGAAGTCGAAGAGCTGGGCGGCGCGCCGTCCTTTGCCCCCGCCGCGCCCGCACCCGTGGCCGCCGCGCCCGTCGCCGCGCCCGCGCCCCGCGCTGCTGCGCCCGCGCCCGCCGCGAAGCCCGCTGCAGCGCCTGCCGCCGCGCCCGCCGGCGCCGAAGCCGTGAAGGCTCCCATGCCCGGCAACATACTGGATGTCAAGGTCTCCCAGGGCCAGAACGTCAAGAAGGGCGACATCCTGGTCATACTCGAGGCCATGAAGATGGAAAACGAGATCATGGCGCCCCGCGACGGCGTCGTGGCTTCCGTGAACGTCTCCAAGGGCGCGACCGTGTCCACCGGCGACCTGCTTGTTTCTCTGAACTGAGCCGTCTTTCGTCAAGAGAACAAGGAGGGAGCATCCCAATGACCAAGCTGAAAAAGGTGAGCTGGCGCAGGGGCCTTGCGGTCATGCTGCTGCTCATGACCCTGCTGGGCCTGTTTGCCATCGCGGAGACTGCGGTGGAGGGACAGGCGCAGGAGGCCGCGGAAGCGGTCGAGGAGACGGCTGAGGAAGCCGCCGCGGCCGTGGAAGAGGCCGCCGAGGCGGTCGAGGAGACGGCTGAGGAAGCCGCCGACGCGGTCGAGGAGACCGCCGAAGCCGTCGAAGAGACGGCCGAGGAGACCGCCGAAGCCATCGAGGAAGCCGCGCTTCCGGCCTCCGAATACATGATGAACGAAGTGGTCGTGCAGTCCGAGGTCGACGAAGCGGTCGAGCTTGCCAGCCAGGCCGGCACCGACCCGGAGCTGTCCATCATCGATGGCCTGAAGGCCATATGGATGAACACCGGCTTCATGCACGGCGAATGGCGCCAGTACGCCATGATCGCCGTGGCATGCCTGCTGCTGTATCTGGCCATCGTCAAGCAGTTCGAGCCGCTGCTGCTTTTGCCCATCGCGTTCGGCATGCTGCTTGCGAACCTGCCCGAGGCGGGCCTGATGAGCCATCCGCACTTCGACTTCTACAACAGCCTGAAGGACGCGGCCGTGGCGGCGCAGCGCCTGGGCAAGGATTCCACGGACATCATCTACCGCTATAACGAGGCCACCGGCATGATGCAGTATTCGCTGCAGACGGCCAACGGCGGCCTGCTGTACTACCTGTACCACGGCGTCAAGTGGGGCATATTCCCGCCGATCATATTCATGGGCGTCGGCGCGATGACGGACTTCGCCCCGCTGATCGCGAATCCGAAGAGCCTGCTGCTGGGCGCTGCCGCGCAGCTGGGCATATTCCTGACCTTCATAGGCGCCAAGGCGCTGGGCTTCTCCGCAAAGGAAGCGGGCGCCATAGGCATCATCGGCGGCGCGGACGGCCCCACGGCCATATTCGTGACCACCAAGCTGGCGCCGCACCTGCTGGGCGCCATCGCCGTGGCGGCTTACAGCTACATGGCGCTGGTCCCGGTCATACAGCCCCCGATCATGAAGGCGCTGACCTCTCACAAGGAGCGCACGATCCGCATGGGCCAGCTGAGGCAGGTCTCGCACACCGAGGTCGTCATATTCCCCATCATGGTCACGATCATCGTGTCGCTGCTGCTGCCTGACGCGGCCAGCCTTATCGGCATGCTGATGCTGGGCAACCTGATGCGCGTCTGCGGCGTCGTGGAGCGCATCTCCAAGACCGCGCAGAACGAGCTGTGCAACATCGTCACGATATTCCTGGGCCTGACGGTCGGCGCGACCACGCAGGGCACCACGTTCCTGACGGGCGACACGCTGAAGATCGTCGTGCTGGGCGTCGTGGCGTTCGGCTTCGGCACCGCTGGCGGCGTGCTGCTGGCCAAGCTCATGAACAAGCTGTCCAAGACCCCTGTCAACCCGCTGATCGGTTCCGCGGGCGTCTCCGCCGTCCCCATGGCGGCGCGCGTCTCGCAGAAGGTCGGCCAGGCTGAGGATCCCGGCAACTTCCTGCTGATGCACGCCATGGGCCCGAACGTGGCCGGCGTCATCGGTTCCGCTGTCGCGGCAGGCGTGTTCATCGCCCTGTTCGCGCATTGATCAGTGAGGAGGAGAATAAATTGGGCAAAGTAATGATCACCGAGACGATACTGCGCGACGCGCATCAGTCTCAGGCCGCGACCCGTATGCGCACCGAGGACATGCTGCCCGCGTGCGAGATCCTGGACAAGGCCGGCTATTATTCCCTGGAGTGCTGGGGCGGCGCGACGTTCGACAGCTGCCTGCGCTTCCTGAACGAAGACCCGTGGGAGCGCCTGCGCAAGCTCAAGAAGGCGCTGCCGAACACGAAGCTGCAGATGCTCTTCCGCGGCCAGAACATACTGGGCTACCGCCACTATGCCGACGACGTGGTGGACGAGTTCGTCCGCCTGTCCATCAAGAACGGCATCGACGTCATCCGCATATTCGACGCCCTGAACGACTCCCGCAACCTGGAGCCGGCCATCAAGGCGACCAAGAAGTACGGCGGCATCTGCGAAGTGGCCATGAGCTACACCATCTCTCCCGTGCACACCGAGGAGTACTTCGTCAACCTGGCGAAGGAGTTTGAGGCGCTGGGCGCGGACAACATCTGCATCAAGGACATGGCGAACCTGCTGCTGCCCTACGCCGCGTTCTCGCTGGTGAAGAAGCTGAAGGCCGCGCTGAAGCCCGAGACGAAGGTGCACCTGCACACGCACAACACCACCGGCACCGGCGATATGGTTAACCTGAAGGCCATCGAGGCGGGCTGCGATATCGTGGACTGCGCGCTGTCCCCGCTGGGCAACGGCACCAGCCAGCCGGCGACCGAGTCGCTGGTGGCGACGCTGGCCGGCACCGAGTATGACACCGGCATAGACCTGAACCTGCTGACGCAGGCCACGGACCACTTCCGCGGCGTGGCACAGAAGCTGCAGGAGCAGGGCGTGCTGGATCCCAAGGTGCTGCGCGTGGACGTCAACACGCTCAAGTATCAGGTGCCGGGCGGCATGCTGTCCAACCTGATCAACCAGCTGAAGCAGGCGGGCCAGTCCGAGAAGCTGTACGAGGTGCTGGCAGAGGTGCCGCGCGTGCGCAAGGACTTCGGCTATCCTCCGCTGGTCACCCCGACCAGCCAGATCGTCGGCACGCAGGCCGTCATGAACGTGCTGATGGGCGAGCGCTACAAGATGAACCCGAAGGAGTCCCAGGACCTGATGCGCGGCGCGTATGGCCGCCTGCCCGCCCCGGTCAATCCGGAGGTGCAGCGCAAGGTCGTGGGCAGCCAGAAGATCATCTCCTCCCGCCCCGTGGACGATCCGAGCTACGGCGTGAAGCACCTGGACGAGTTCCGCAAGGAGATCGGCCAGTACTACATGCAGGAAGAGGACGTGCTTTCCTACGCCCTGTTCCCGCAGGTCGCCGAAAAGTTCTTCCAGAACCGCCAGGCGAAGCAGCTTGGCCTGGACAACAGCGTGCTGGACAAGGCAAACAACGCCATGCCGGTGTGATGTGACGTCATTCAAGGGAGCCGTCTTGGAAACGAGACGGCTCCCTTTCTATAGGATATCGAACGAACATCGCCGTTCCCGTAGGGACGCGGCAGGCCGCGTCCGCGACGCCCGTGCGGTATTGCGGGAACGTGGCGGCTGATAGCCGCCGCTACGGGATGGTACTGCGGACACAGTTTCGAAGCGGGATCCCGTAGGGATGCCCATTCATGGCGTCCGCCCGTTCGAACCGGTTTCGATATATATATATGCCCCTCACGACGGAACGCGCGCGGACTTTGGATCTCTACCGTATAAACTTTAGAATATTACATGGGTTGACTTTGGAAAATGTACATGATATACTTTAGATCATTACAATGATGCGGGGTGAGACGAATGATCGCACGTATCGCGGAAGCGGCCTTGCGGCGGCTCTCTTCACAATTTCCCGTGGTGGGGATCACTGGGCCGCGTCAGAGCGGTAAGACGACGCTGGCCAAGGCAGTATTCCCGGACAAGAGATATGTCACATTCGACGACAGGTCCATGCGCGCGCTGGCCGTGGAAAGCCCCCGGGATTTCCTGATGGCGTTCCCGAATGGTGCCGTCATAGACGAGGCACAAAAAGTGCCGGAGATATTCGATGCGCTCAAGCTGCACGTGGATGCGCATGGGACCGCGCCGGGCAGCTTCATATTGACGGGCTCCAGCCAATTCCGGCTGAGGACGAACATGTCTGACAGTCTTGCAGGCCGCGCCGCATTTCTCAAGCTGCTGCCGTTTTCGACATCGGAACTGAAGAATGCGGGGCTCCTTTCAGACGATCCGTATGGAACGATATTCTCCGGACAATATCCGCCGCTGTACGATCAAGAGAAGAGGTTCGTGCCCGAGGACTGGTATGAAAGCTATATCGACACCTATCTCGATCTGGACGTCAGAGATCAGATCAATCCGGGGAACCTGGCATCGTTCCGCAGACTGATACAGGTTTGCGCGTCGCAGAGCGGGCAGATATTCTCCATGGACAAGATTGCCCGTGAGATCGGCGTTTCCGGACCGACCGTCAGAAGCTGGCTTTCCGTGCTGGAGGCATCGTTCATCATACACTTTCTGGAACCGGATACGAACAATCTCGGGAAGAGCGTATTGAAAAAGCCAAAGCTGTACTTCATCGATACGGGCCTGTTGTGCCGCCTTTTGCGCATCGAATCGCCTGAGGAATTGATACTTAGCCCGATGAAGGGGCGCGTCGTCGAGACATTCGCCGTTTCAGAGCTTTTGAAGCAGCGCATGAACCGGGCCAGGAAGGCCAACCTGACCTATTTTCGCACGGCGAGGGGCGATATGGAGATCGATGCCGTCGCGGATTGGCGGCACACGTTCGCCATCGAGGTCAAGAGCAGCAGCGATCCGGATACGGGCGCATCCTCGATGGTCCGAAAGTACGCCGCGATGCGCGCGCAGGAGGACGTAAAGAGCGCGGTATTCTATCTCGGGAACATGAGCATGGACATAGGCGGGACATCATATGTGAGTTGGAAGGATTGGGGCGACTTCCTGCAGCAGACGTGAGCGCCTTCGGATGATGTCCTGACCGCGCACCGGCAAATCCAGAACGTCGCACGCTCATGCTAAAATACACCTGCAAACAGGGCACGTATGGCTGCCCGCAGCAGGGCCGGGCGTGCCCGGCGCAACGGCATGAGGAGGTCGACCATGAAGAGGATACTTGCGTTCATCGTTTCATTCGTGCTGCTTATCGCGTGCGGTGCAGCCGCGCTGGCCGAGGCGGACATGGACTTCTCCGGCTACACGCTGGACGAGCTGATCGCCATAAAGGCGGCCCTGTCGGAGGAGATCGCCAAGTACCCCGGCGGCGAGAAGCTCACGCTCGGCGCGGGGCAGTACAAGATCGGCGAGGACCTGCCCGCGGGCGTGTATGCGTTCAGGTTCGTGCAGAACGGCGACAGCGATGTCGACAGGACGGACTACTACGTCTACGAGAACGAGGCCATGCTCAAGTATGACATAGACCGCATGTGGCTGGGCGACATGCCGCGGCTGGAGAACTCGCTCAAGGGCGACGGGCAGACGCGCATCACGCTCTATCCGGGCGAATGCCTGTACCTGAGCTACAACGGCGCGGAGCTCGAGCGCGTGGATAACGTGCCGGAGCGCGTCAGCGACTACACGCCCCCGACCGGCACGTTGATACCGAAGGGCGAGTATACCGTGGGCAACGAGATCCCCGCCGGCAGCTACAATATCTACTACAGCGGCACTGGTTCGTCGAGGGTGCGCGTGTTCCAGGACGCCAAGGAAGCGGGAAACATGTTCAACGACGGCAAGGAGACCATACTGAGCGACGCCAACCGCGAAGGCGCGGTCACGCTGGCCGAGGGTAACGTGATCAGGGTCGAGTACACGGCGATCATAATGACCAAGGGCGGCGGGTTCACGTTTGACTGAGGGGAAGGATGGATGCAGCGCGGCGCCGGGGGCTATGCCTCCGGCGCCGCTTATTTGATTATGAAAGCTACTTGTTTGTTTGTTCCCCGCCGTGTCGATTCGGATATAGATGCGGCATGTCGTTAGACTATTGTTTCTAGTCCTTATAAAGATACCCTTCCAATTAATTTGAGGAATCTTAGTCGAAAAATGTTGAGTGGAAGAAGGGTTCTTTCTTTAGCAGATCCGGCACATACGTTGCAAGCGTTTCAAGCAAATCCAGTGCGCATTGATGATATTCTGGGAATTGCTCTTCCCTGACTCCTCCAGTTACATTATAAAGTCTGTCTGCCGTATCAGCAAGCTGCTGTAGATCCTGTATCATGGAGTTATATTGCTCGGACTCCGTTTGGCCCTTAAACAGTATTGGAAGATACTTAATCAGTTCTGGTATGATTCCCGGGTTGTCTCTGTCATGAGAATTTGAAAGTGGAGCTACATAATTAAGGGCCGTATGCTTAGACGCCTCTATGTGGTCTCCAAGGATGTGTACATAGTAGACGAGAACTGCGAACGCTTCACATTGACTCTCATTTTCATTTCCATATAGCTGATCTGATAACCAGGGAAACCAAGCCAGTGGCGTTTCCACTTTGGAGAACAGCTTTGCTCTGATCGTGTTCTTCAATATGGTCTGCCGGAGTGGCCAATGGGCATTCTCATTGTAGGTGACGTTCCAGCCTCTGTGAGTATATTTTCGATGAGCGTAATTGGCGGAAAAATCGAAATCTGCGATCGATGTGGGAATACCGGGAATCTTGTCGGCAATCAGGTTGCTCAGCTCGGTTGTTCCATTTCCATTATACTGGTCGATTGCAAGATATGAGGCGTCTTCCAACCTTTTGACGATAGCTCCTGTGATCGGATGAGAGTCGGCATAGTGGCGATCACGGAACAGTACATATTCCAGTTCTTCATTATGCTTAGTCTTGTCGTGAGCCAAGACCGGTATCGCCATAACGACTAGCAATACAACCACAGAAAGCAGACTAAAGAACCGCTTCATGATTACTTCACCCTAATGAAGTTGACGCTGTTATCCCATACCTTCAGATAATCATACCAGTTATTCTTGTGGCCCTCCCAGACTTTGAGGTAATCATACCACTCTCTTTTGGTTCCTTCAGTGGTATATTCGAAGGTGAAAGGTTCTTCTGAAAAATCAGGGTTCCCCATCACGGCGATGGTAATAGTGGACTCTACACCCCAGGCATGGTTCTTTGCTTCTTCACTGGTGTAGATTGCCACATAAGTTGAAATATCGCCTTCTGTACCGTGTTCAACCCTGTCAAGCTTCCAGTCGCTGATGATTACAGATTCCTCAGCATCTTTTTCTTGGACCTCCACAGTAATCGTGGCATTTTGGGAAAGAGTACGGACCGGCAACACCATCGAAGTCCCACCAAATTCAATATCAGTGGTTTTTGTCTGAGGTTTGTTGCTTATGTCAAACCAGTACAGGTCATCAAGGCTCTCGTTGAGGAACAGCCGTTCGCCGTCCGGATGGAGGATCTCGTCATCTCCGGCTTTGTCGTCATCGGGGATTTCCAATTCTGTGGCAATGCCGAAAAGGAGATCGCAGTTCAGACGGAGAGGCTCGGAAACTGGAGCGAATTCTGTCTTCCGGGTTTCTTTCAGCAGCTTGTTGTAATTGTTGATCTGATCTTTTTTGTTCTTGGTGGCTTCCTTCGGAACAGGAGTTTCCTTTACAGCGGCAAGGAAAGTAGCGTTCAAGGATCTCTGCTCATCAACCAGATAATTCACATTGTCGAGGACGATATCGTAAGCCTTTTGTAAATGCGTCCTGTTCTGGGTTTTGCCGTAGATACCGACATATGTTTGGGCTGCGAAGTAGCGGAGCGCCCAGTCCTTATTCTGTGTGTTTTCAACAATGGCATCTGCCCACTTAGCTGCTTGATCCACATATTCGTCTTCGGAGTACACCTGCTCAGCAGAAGCAATCGCGAGAGGCAGTACCCTGGCATATTCATAATCCCACCGGAACAGGCGAGCGCCCATTGATTCATATGTTGTTATAGCATTGAGACAATTCAAGAATTCGCCATTGTTGTAATACGCATCGGCAAGAATCAGCCAATACCCACCGTATGACTGATAGATCTTCTGATTGGACTCCAGAAAACGGATACGTGCCACCACGTTATCGTTGTTCTTCCATTTTACCAGTTCACTGACAGTTTCTTCGGTCAGGGAAAACTCTCCGGGAAGACCATAGTCATTAACCATCTTGACCATGTAGCTGAAAGCACCCTTCCTGCTTTCATGAAGGACGGCGGCTTCTTCATCATCCAAGGCCCAGCCATCTTTCAAATACTGCATATCTGCTTCAGCTGTATAGGCGATATAGCTGGTATAGGAATCGACAGCCATGTACACGATCGAGGCAACAAGTCTGGCAGGCGTCAAAGAATGAGAAGAACTCAGAAGGCCCATCGGATTCGGGACAGCGGCACGGATTGCCTGAGCCTGATTTTGCTCATAGATATATTGAAGACGGTCTCTTTTCACATTGACCATCCGGTACTTTTCCATGGTATCCAGCAACCCCGTTATCTGGCTAAGCGTTCGGCTATCTACTGCATTGGGATAAGTATTGTTGACCAGGGAGGAATACGCCTGTTCCATGAAGATACGACTGTTCTTCGCCGCATTCGTTTCCTGAGTAAGAACCGTCATGTAGTTCAACATGGCGATGGCATTTCTCTGTACATCTGTCAGGATGGCTGGCTCAGCTGATGCTGCTCCCATAATGCTGGTGACCAGCATTATAATGAGGGCAACGTTGATAATCTTTTTTAGAAGGCGATTCATGGTTAGCAACCTCCATCAGGTATAAGTAATTGCTGAAAGCCAGATCAGAGAGAATGATTCTTGATGCCCGGGACGATTCGATCGGTAATGGAGCGTTCAAATGGAAGTATCATATTCGGCGTTTCTATGCTTGAATGATGAGTGGCTAATCTCATATTTCATCTTTCACAAGCAACTTGAAATCTAAATTGTCTACTTCCAGTCATCGTGATGATTTGACGTACGTCTGATGTTGCGTGGGGCGTGGGAAACTGGTTGGGCAAATCTTGCCACCTCTACTTGTGGAATGTGATATTGCATGAGCAAACGGAGTGGCCACCATATGAACGGTTGCTCCATTTTGAGGCCACTCCATTTGCTACCATTTCCCGCCCTTACCTCGGCGTGTTGAACTTCGTCCTGAACTCCTGCTTGATGCTCTCGAGCTTCGCCTGATCCTGCTCGCGCTGCTGGCGGGCGGCCTGCTGGATCTTCTGGGTCTCGTCTATGCCCGCGACGATCGTGCGCCACGTGCTCTCCAGCGTGTCAGCCTTGATCGAGCTGCCGGACGCCAGGCGCGTGGTCAGCTTCGAGGTCTCCACGGTGTTCTTCGCGTTTTTGAGCAGCATCTCGTTCGTGCGCTGGTCCAGCGCGGAGATGGCCTCGGCCTGTATCTTCTGCCGCTTCAAAAGTATCGCCTGCGCCAGCGCCTGCTTGAACACGGGCAGCGTGATGATGAACGCGGAGTTGATCTTGCGCACCAGGTTCATGTTCGAGAACTGCATGGTCTTGAGCATGGGTATGCTCTGCAGCGCGACGCTCTCGGCCGTACGCAGGTCCTGCGTGCGCTGCTCCAGCATCATGAGCGCCTGCTCGAGGCTGGTCAGCTCGAAGGATATGGACTGGTCGCCGGTGGCCTCCATGTCGGCCCTGCGCTGCGCGATGTAGTCCTCGATCTCCTTGCAGCCCTCTTCGCCGGCGACGATGTACTTCTCCAGCTCGTGGAAGTAGCCCACGTTCGCCTGGAACATCTGCTCGAGCTTTTGGTTGGACTGCTTGATCTCGCCCTCGTACTGCTTGAGCTGCACGTAGATCTTGTCGACCTCGTCGCCTAAGGTGTTGTACTTTTCCAGTATGCGCTCCAGCTGCTTGCGCATGTTGCCGAAGAGCTTGCCGAACAGCGAGGGGTTCTCCTTGATCTCGTCGATGTCGAACTTGTCCATGATCTTGGCGAGCGTCGCCAGCATGGCGCTGCTCTCGTCCAGCTGGTTGGAATTCAGCGAGCGCAGCACGATGTCCGACGCCTTGGAGATCTCCTCGGCGGAATGCGCGCCGAACGTCACGATGGTGTTCAGGTCGTTGATGTCTATGGTGCTGGTCAGCGCGTCGATCTCGGGCGAGCGCTCGAGCATGGCGACGGTCTTTTCGCGGTCGGCCATGATGTCGTAGGGCTGCACCTCCGCGATGGCGCCCGGCTGCGGCGCGGTCGTCAGCGTCGGCGTGGACGACTGTGTGGGACGAGTCATGTTGATAGGCATGGGGAAACCTCCTTTGCATATGGTGATCAGGTCTTGAACTTAGCGGATGCCTCTGTGGCAGGTACCTTTTCCTTGAACACATAGAGCGTGTCGCCCAGTTCGACGTGGGCGGCGTCCCTGGGCTCGAAGGTCTGTCCGTCGCGGCGGATCAGCAGTATGCTCGCGCTGTACTGGTTGTAGATCTCGCGCACCGTGCGGCCGACCCAGCGGCTGTCGATGTCCGTGTGCACGGTCATCAGCGGTATGTCCGACTCGCTGCCCTGCGCCTTCGTGTACTGTTCGACGAAGCCCGCGGATATGATGCCCGTGGGTATCGCTACAGCCCCGACGCCCAGGAACGATATGAATACCGCCATCACGCGCCCCAGCGTCGTGATCGGGTATACGTCACCGTAGCCCACGGTCAGCAGCGCGCTCACGGCCCACCACATGCCCGAAAGGGCGTTTTCGAACTTGTCCGGCTGCGCCGCGTGCTCCACGGAATACATGCACATGGACGAGGCCAGCATCAGCACCAGCACGATGAACAGCGACGAGAGTATCTGGTTCCTCTTCTCGACCAGCACCGACGTGATCACGTTGAACGAGTCGTACGTCTGGTTGATGCGGAACAGGTGGAATATGCGCACGACGCGCAGCATGCGGAACGCGACGGCGCCGGACAGGAAGAAGAACGGCAGTATCGTGAGCAGCGCCACAAGCCCGTCGAAGGATATGGCGAAGTGCAGCATCGCGCTGGGCCTTGAGCGCGTGGGGTAGAGATAGTCCGCCGTCCAGAGCCTGAGCGCGTATTCCACGCAGAACACGCCCACGGTGACGTTCTCGACCCACTCGAACAATGGGTCGAGGCCGTTGAGCGAATCGAACGTCTCCAGGAACATCGCCGCGATGTTGGCGATGATCACGACGACCAGGAAGTAATCGAACGCGCGGCTGGGCGTGTCGCTCATGTTGCTCAGCTGTATGATGTCGAATACGCGGCGTTTGGTCAGGCGTTTTGTCTTCATCGGCGATGTCTCCGGGAGGGGGCGATTTGTGTCAGGGCGTGCGAGAGAATGTGCGCGCACGCGCGGGCGGATGCCATGAATGGCGTCCCTACGGGATGTGCGTTCGGAACAGCGTCCGTAGCGGCGGCCTCCAGGCCGCCATGTGCCACGTGTTCGCGAAGGGCGTCGCAGAGGCACCAAGTATATAATGCAATGACATCCTATACAAATAATGCGAGGATATGGTCTACACTTCAGCATTGGATCGAAGGATCAGTGTGGAACGAATGGAGGTATGATTAACATACTACTTCGATCGACCGCCATCCTTGACGAACCTCCTCCGGTCTGCTGTCTTGAAGTCACGGCGAAGGGCGGAGAGGTAGTCAGGACATTCGGCGCCCTCGCCGTGACAGAAGTGTAGCAGACCGGAGAAGAACCGTCAAGGACGCCTTCGGCGCCGCGCAAAGCGCGGTGGCTGCGACAGTGCGTAAGCCGATGTGAAAGGGGTCACGCGGCTCGGGAACGAACAGGTAATCAGGGGTCACGAGGGTTACGAAGTTACAGAAACTGCGATGTTCCAACCACATATTCGGTGGTGAATGTGTAAACCATGTTACTCTTGACAATTCATGGCGTCCCTACGGGATGTGCGTTCGGAACAGTATCCGTAGCGGCGGCTATCAGCCGCCATGTGCCTGCTTAGACGACGGGCTGCGCGGACGCCCCATGAGGGCCCCTGCGACGGGATCGGAAGGCGGTATGCCTTTGGTGCGACCGTGCGTTTTCCGGCCATTGATTCTGAATTCTGAATTCTTAATTCTGAATTTGCAACTCGCCCCCGGCTCATAATTCCGCATTCCGAATTCCGAATTATTCTATCCCTTCCTCCCCAATATCCTGTCGAATATCGAGACCTTCACCGGCGGCAGCGCGCTGAGATCCGGTATCTGCTGGTCGTACATGTACGGGCCGATCTGGTGCTCCACGGGGAGATATCCGTTCAGGAAGCGCTCTATCGTCTGGTAGCCCGTGGGCACGAACAGTGCCACATCGAAGCCTATCAGGCTCAGGAACGCCGTCAGTATCGCGTCCTCCAGCGTCGCCGCCTCCTCGCGCGTGTTCACGCAGACCAGCTTGGGGTTCTTCTTCGTGAAGTCGAAGGCCTGCAGCATGCGCAGGAGCTTCTTGTCCATGTTCAGCACCGTGGCGACCACCGTGTACTCGGTGCCGTTTTCATAGGTGCCGCGTATCATGCGGGCGTCCAGCATCTGCTGCAGCTTGTCGAATATGTGGTCCTGCACGCTCTCGCGCAGCAGGCCGAACGGGTACTGCCTGTCCTGCTTGACCACGTCGCGGCGTATGCGTCCGCTGCGCACGCACTTGACCGCCAGCTGCTGATAGGGGTTGCCGTGCGAGGGGGACACCAGCTGCTGCGGCGCGTACAGCGTATCGCCGGTCACAAGCAGCTTCACCTTCTGCCAGTAGGCCATCATGTTGCCCTTCTCCACGCCGCAGATCTTTGCGAATATCACGGGCATGCTCACCGCGTCGCCCTCCGCGGAGAAGTTCGGCCTGTACCTGAGCTCCTGGTCCCAGAGTATGAATATCTCGTCATACGTGGTGGTCAGCGTGATGGCGTTTGCGCGGCTGAACTGCTGCGCGCGGTACATGCCGGAGCCTGAATAGAGCAGCGTGTCCAGGTCGCGCTCGGCGTGCGCCGCGGCCGTGGACATCTGCAGCCCCGCGTTGTCGCGCGGGAACTTCATCACAGGCAGCGATTCGGGGCCTTTCAGGTCCAGCAGCAGGCCGTCTTCGACCATGCCGGGCTGGTCCAGATTCGGGCAGCACAGCAGCACGTCCACGGGCAGCCGCGCCAGGAAGCGCACGTACAGCGCCTCGTACGGCTGCCTGCACGCGCCCATCAGCACGAAAGCCGGCACGTTGTTCTCCTTCCATCCGTGGAAGAGCTTTGCGTGGTAGCGGCCTATCGTGACCAGCAGGCACACCGCCGTGACCATCAGGCGGTTCAGGTTCGGCTCGTCCTTCGCGGCGAATTCCATCACCTGCGTGAATGCGCGCTGCATCAGCCGCGTGAGCTCCGGCCTGTCGCCCTGCGGCAGGTTCGTCGCCAGGTCGACCGTCATCTCCTCCCAGGAGTCATAGTGGCCGCGGCGGCGTATGCCGGAAAGCGCCTCCGGCTCCGGCTGCGGTATCGGCGCGTCCACGGCCAGCACTGTGCGGCCCGTGTCGGACAGATGACGATAGAACTGGTACAGCTCGTTGACATAGGTCAGCCTGTCCTGCGCGCCTGTCAGGCGTATGAATGCGTTGTAATAGAAATTCGGGTCGTCGCCGCGGCCCACGATGGGCGTGAGCATCTGCGTGAACGCGGGCTCCTTGAGCCAAGCGTTCGTGCACATCTCGCGCTGCGGCGGCAGGAAGTGCTCGGAGGGCACGACCTTCGCCTTCGGACGCGGCGCGGGCTGCGGCGGTCTGACGGTGCGCTGCGGCGCGGGCGGTACGGGGCGCGGCTGTGTAGGCTGTACGGTGCGAGGCTGCGGCGCCGTCTGCACGGTGCGCGGCGCGGGCTGCGCAGGCCGCGCGGACGGCTGCGGCATGGCGGCCATCTCCTTGCGCAGCGCCTTGAGCGAGAATCCCGTCGGGAAGGCCGCGCCGGGCATGGCCAGCAGCTGCGACTGCGCGCCCTTGGGGTCCGCCTTAAGGTAGGCCTGGTCGCCCTGCGGTTCGAGCAGCAGTATGTCCGCGCCGAGTGCGTTCAGCATGGACAACATCGCAAGCTCGT
>SVGK01000215.1 GCA_015056395.1 Clostridiales bacterium | reverse complement strand
CTTCTTCATAATATAACCCATCCTTTCGCAAACCCTGTTGCCTTTCCGGCAGGCTTATGGTATCATACTCTGATTCGATTTACAAGTACCAACATTTATGTCAGGTACTTGCCCGGAGGAAAGCATGGAAAAGAGGATAGACGAGGCAAATTTCGAGGAGACGGGCTACTGCTACACGCTGTCGCTGATCTCCGGGAAATACAAGCCCGTGATACTGTACTGCCTGATGGAATACGAGCCCGTGCGCTTCAACGCCATGCGCAGGTACCTGGGCGGCGTCGCGGACAAGACGCTGAGCCGCGCGCTCAAGGAGCTTGAGCGCGATGGACTGATCGACCGAACGCTGTACCCGCAGGTGCCGCCATGGGTGGAGTACACGCTGACGGAGAAGGGCAGGTCGCTTGTGAAGGTGCTCGATCAGCTGTGCGACTGGGGCGCGCGGCACAGGCCGCAGGTGGAAAAAAGCGGCTCGGCGTCAAGTTGACATAAGCGGCGCGCTTTGTTATAATCGTTGTTGTTCGGAAGAATGGGAGGTATCACTGTGTTTGCAAAGAAACTGGCCGCATGGGCCATGGTCGTTTTGATGCTGCTTTGCGCCGCGCAGGCGGAGAGCGCGCTGCCGCCCGTGGAGGTGCTGCTCTACGGCGTGGACATGCCCTCGATGGGCCAGCTGCTGTCGAAGTTCCCGAAGGAAGTCGAATTCATGGAAGACGGCGGCTTCGAGGTGTCCTTCGAAGGTATCACGGAAGAGGATTATGGAAGATACGGCGAACAGCTCGCGAAGGAAGGCTGCAAGGTCACGGAGTACACCGTGGACGACAGCAGGCTGACAGCGACAATCGAGAAGAGCGGCCGGAGCTTCACGTTCTTCTATGACGCAGTCGAGCAGACGGCGACCATGACCTTCCCCAAGGGCACGCACGACCTGTGGCTGGACCGCGTGCAGGAAAAGTACGAGGAGGGCCTGTCTCTCATCGAGGCGGGCAGCTATGAGGAGGCCTATCAGGCGCTTGCGGGCATACCCGGCTACAGGGACGTCGACCAGATCATCGAGTCGAACGAGGAGCTCAAGGCCGCGGCGATGGCGGCGGCCGAGGCGCGCGCGGCAAAGATCGCACAGTTCACCACGGTGGGGAACATCGTGCCGTTCGGGCATTACGAACAGGACGGCGACACGGCAAACGGCGCGGAGGACATCGAGTGGATCGTGCTGGACGCGCGCGAGGACAGCGTGCTGCTGCTGAGCCGCTACTGCCTGGACGCGAAGCCCTACAACGACGCGCTCGTGGACATCACATGGGAACAGAGCTCTCTGCGCGCGTGGCTGAACGCCGACTTCCTGATGGCCGCGTTCGACGTGCACGAGCAGGCGGCGATACGCACGACGCTGGTGGACAACAGCGTGAACCAGGGCAACAGCGACCTGCTCACCGACGGCGGCGAGGACACGGAGGACAAGCTCTACCTGCTGAGCTACGCCGAGGCCGGCTTCTACTTTGCCGAGGCGGAGTCCCGCAAGTGCGGCCCGACCGAATATGCCATACAGCGCGGCGCATGGACGAGCCTTGAGTTCAACGCGGACGGGCGGCAGACCGGCTGGTGGTGGCTGCGTTCGCCCGGCGACAGGCAGAGCGACGCCGCCTGCATAGGCCGCGACGGCATGCGCGACATCGACAGCGTGGACGGCGCGTCCGGAGGCGTGCGCCCGGTGCTCTGGCTGGACCTCACGTCGGAGCTGTTCTGAGACCGGATATACATCGATGAGCGGAAAGCCGCGGCCGAACGACGACCGCGGCTTTCCGTATGTCAGGGGGAAGATGCGGTGATTTGTATATTGGGCTTTGGCACATCCCATCATCCGTCAGCCGCCTCTGCATAAAAACGGCGCCCTCCCGAAAGGGAAGGCGCCATCATATCCATGGGCAACGCAGGTGCCGGCCATTGATCGTCAACTGTTAACTGTCAACTGCCGATCGTCCCCACGTCATCAATTCCGAATTCCGGATTCCGAATTCCGAATTGCCTTAATACATTCCGCCCATGCCGCCGCCCTGCGGAGCCGGGGCCGGTTCCGGCGCGGGGATGTCGGTCACGAGGGACTCGGTGGTCAGCACCATGGCCGCCACGGAGCTCGCGTTCTGCAGCGCGGAACGGGTGACCTTGGTCGGATCGATGATGCCGCGCTCGATCATGTCGGCATACTCATCCTTCGCGGCGTCATAGCCGTAGGAGATGGACTTCTTGTTCTTGATCTTCTCGACGACCACGCTGCCTTCGACGCCCGCGTTCGCGGCGATCTGACGGATGGGCTCCTCCAGCGCGCGCAGCACGATGCTCACGCCGGTGCGCACGTCGCCCGCGGTCTCGGGCATGATCTTCGCGACGGCCTTGGACGCGGCGATCAGAGCCGTTCCGCCGCCGGGCACGATGCCCTCTTCGACGGCGGCGCGCGTCGCGGCCAGCGCGTCCTCGATGCGCAGCTTGCGCTCCTTCATCTCGATCTCGGTCGCGGCGCCGACGTTGATGACGGCCACGCCGCCCGCCAGCTTGGCCAGGCGCTCCTGCAGCTTCTCGCGGTCGTAATCGGAGGTGGTGTCCTCGATCTGGCTGCGGATGGAGGCGATGCGCGCCTTGATCTCGTCGGGATCGCCCGCGCCTTCGACGATTACGGTGTTCTCCTTGTCGATCTTGACCTGGCGCGCGGAACCCAGCATGTCCACGGTGGCTTCCTTCAGCTCCAGGCCCAGCTCCTCGGTGATGACCTGGCCGCCGGTCAGGATCGCGATGTCCTGCAGCATGGCCTTGCGGCGGTCGCCGAAGCCCGGCGCCTTGACGGCGACGCAGGTGAACGTGCCGCGCAGCTTATTGAGCACCAGCGTGGCCAGCGCTTCGCCCTCGACGTCCTCGGCGATGATCAGCAGCTTCTTGCCGCTCTGTACGACGGCCTCGAGCAGCGTGATGATCTCCTGGATGTTCGAGATCTTCTTGTCGGTGATCAGTATGTAGGGGTTGTCCAGCACCGCTTCCATCTTCTCCATGTCGGTGCACATGTAGGAAGAGGCATAGCCGCGGTCGAACTGCATGCCCTCGACCACGTTCAGCTCGGTCTTCATGGTCTTGGACTCTTCGACGGTGATGACGCCGTCCTTGCCGACCTTCTCCATGGCGTCGGCGATCAGGTTGCCGATGACCTCGTCAGAGGACGAGATGGAGGCGACCTGCGCGATGGCCTGCTTGCCCTCGATGGGCTTGGAGATGGAGACCAGCGTGTCCACGGCGGCCTGGGTGGCCTGCTCGATGCCCTTCTTGAGCACCATCGGGTTCGCGCCCGCGGCCACGTTCTTCAGGCCCTCGCGCACCAGCGCCTGCGCCAGCAGCGTCGCGGTGGTGGTGCCGTCGCCGGCCACGTCGTTGGTCTTCACGGAGACCTCGCGCACCAGCTGCGCGCCCATGTTCTCAAAGGGGTCTTCCAGCTCGATCTCCTTGGCGATGGTCACGCCGTCGTTGGTGATCAGCGGGGCGCCGTACTTCTTGTCCAGCACGACATTGCGGCCCTTGGGGCCCAGTGTGATCTTAACGGTATCGGCCAGCGTGTTGATGCCGGTCTCCAATGCGCGGCGGGCTTCCTCGCCGTATTTGATCTGCTTTGCCATGATGTTTTCCTCCAATTACGCTTTATCGGGATTATTCGACGATCGCCAGTATGTCGCTCTGGCGCACGATGATGACCTCTTCGCCATCCAGCTTGACCTCGGTGCCGGCATACTTGGAATAGATGACCTTTTCGCCGACGGAGACGTGCATGGTGATCTCCTTGCCGTCCACATTGCCGCCGGGGCCGACGGCCAGCACTTCGGCCATGACTGGCTTTTCCTTGGCGGAACCGGCCAGTATGATGCCGCCCTTGGTGGTCTCCTGGGCTTCCAGGTTCTTTATCACGACGCGATCGCCGAGCGGTTTGATGTTCATAAAGTGTGCCTCCTTGTTTGATCTGATTTGTTAGCACTCTTAAAATCTGAGTGCTAACCGGGTTTCATGGATAGTTTAACCGTTATGACCGCCAAAATCAAGCCTTTTATGGGCTGGATTTGTGTTAAATGTTGGAAATCGGGCAAAAAAGCGGGATAAGGGAAGAATATTCGGAAAAAGCGCGATGCCAGGCGGCATTCGTTCCTTGACAAGGGTCGGATGTTTGATGTATATTTGATGGCGATAGGGGGGACCGACCTCCCGCAGGGGATCTGTCGCTTGACGGCCGTGCGAAGGAGAAGGCTGCCTCTGTCAACGATCGTTCCGCCGCTTCGGATCGGGCTCGATATTACCGGTAAAGGAGGATCGCTTACAGTGGCAAGATGGCTGTTCCGCATTGCAGTGTGCGCGTTCGCGCTTCTGGTGGTGCTGTTCTTCACATGGACAACGCTGCTCGGCATGTTTGAGGGAGGCGTCTCTTTTGCCGGTCCGCGCCAGCCTTCTTCGGACGGCGTCGTGCTTCCATGGTGGCTGCGCGGCCTTGTCGGGGAAGAGTTCGTGCAAAACGGCGTTGATACGGACGGCGGCGCGTGGACGGTCGCTTCATATTCGCTGCCGGAACTGTTCGAAGACACCCAGGTATGGTGCGTGATCGACCGCGCGACCGGCGCGTCGCGCATATGGTTCATCGAAGCCCGGGGCGCGGACAGCGTGCTCGCGGGATACCCGTCCGTGACATGGCAATGATGAAAGGAGAGTATACCCATGGAAGCATTATCTCAATGGGAGGGACAGTTCCTGCTGTTCCTGCAGGACAACGCGCGCGGCGCGCTCGACGGCCCGCTGAGCTTCATCACGAGGCTGGGCGACCACGGCCTGTTCTGGATCGCCGTCACGCTGATATTGCTGATACCGCCCAGGACGCGCCGCATAGGGCTTGCGAGCATGTTCGCGCTGCTTTTGAGCCTGCTGATCAGCAATATCAT
>SVGK01000019.1 GCA_015056395.1 Clostridiales bacterium | reverse complement strand
GCCTGCGGGGTGGTGTGGAAAAGTCTTGTAAGGCTGCGCGATACGCCCCGGCCGTGCAGCGACTTCTGCGGCTCGAGCTCTCCGGATTCGTTCAGCGCGTCCCAGAAGCGCGCGATCGCGCCGACGAAGCGCAGCATGCCGCGCGCGAAGGGTATGAAGCCGAGGGCGCGCTCGGCCAGCCGCCCGTGCTGGCTCACCCTTACCGCGATGTCGCGCGACTCCGTGCGCACGGCGCACGCCTTCGCCGTGCCGACCGTGAACTGCACGCCTTCGACCGCGGGCACGCCGCACGCCGCGGTACGCCTCCTCCGCCTGTGAGACATGACAAATCCTCCGTTCCAAACAAAACAGAACCGGTGCGCTTCGCACCGGCTCGTCAGGTATTGCATGAAGCGCCAAAGCAGCAAAGGCATCGGAAACAGTCCGTTCCCGATGCCCTGTCATGACTACATGCCGTAGCGCTTCTTGAAGCGATCGACACGTCCGCCCGTGTCCACCAGCTTCTGCTTTCCGGTGTAGAAAGGATGGCACTTGGAGCAGATATCGACGCGCATCTCCTTCTTCACCGAACCCGTCTCGAACGTCTCGCCGCAGATGCAGCGGACGACCGCCTTGCCGTAATTCGGATGGATCTTTTCTTTCATGGTATTCACCTCACTCTAACCGGACTGTACAGCCTCCGATCGTGCCGTGCATCCGATTAATCACAAGTGCCATTATATCACCACTTGCGCGGTTATTCAACCCATACGGGAACATTTTACACGCCGCGACGGCTCAGCTTTGCTTCGCCTGTGCGTATTTTGCCTCCGCGCTCACCTCGGCATGGGGACAGCTGATCTCGCTGATGCGCTTCACGGGCGCGGCCCAGCGCACGGCGTTTTTGAGTATCCTGCGCACGTTGGGATTATAGTAGCTGCGCTGCGTCTCGTGGCCGGGCTGGAAGTAGAATATCTTGCCCATGCCGCGCGTCCAGGTGCAGCCGGAGCGGAACACCTCGCCGCCCTTGTACCAGGAGATGAATATCAGGTCGTCGGGCTTGGGTATGTCGAAGAACTCGCAGTACATCTCTTCCTCGTCCAGGTCGAAGCTTTCCGGTATGCCCTGGGCGATGGGGTGGGTAGGCGCGCAGCACCATACGCGCGCACGGTCGTCCTCGCGCCACTTGAGTGCGCCCGAGGTGCCCAGCGTGCGCTGCAGCGGCTTGCACTGGTGTGCGGAGTGCAGCGCGATGAAGCCCATGCCCTTGAGTATCGCCCTGTGCACGCGCTCCACGATCTCGTCCGGCACGCGGTCGTGCGCGATGTGGGCCCACCAGACCAGCACGTCCGTGTCGTCGATGACCTCCTGCGTCAGGCCGCATTCGGGCATGTCCAGCGTGGCCGTGCGCACCTGTATGTCGTCCTCCTCCTCAAACAGCGCCTTTAGGGTGTTGTGTATGCCGTTCGGGTGGACTACCTTGATCTCGCGTTCGGACTTGAGCAGGAATTTGCGTATGAATTCGGACCTCGGCTGGGAAGCATCCAGGTTGGCGAACTGCAGGCCGTGCTCCTGCACGTTCTCGTTCCAGACAGTCACTTTGATCATGCTGATCGTTCCTTTCCTTATTCGTTGCGGACATTGTACCACAGTCTTGTTTCGCAGACAAGTATTTCTTATTAAAGCGAAATGATTTGTTGGAAAGAGGACATTCCTGCAATCCGAAGTCTGTTATGCATGAGGCCTGAGAATTTGAATGAAATACTTTTGTAATATTTGGAAACATGATATACATAAATAGAACCGGGATCGATTGTAAAAACAGAGGATGAATCGGGGATTTACGTGGGTGGAAAGGGGCTGAATCGGACATGGCGTTGGCGGAAAGTCATCGTCTCGTCAAAAAGAGTGCCGGTTTATGACGTAAATATGACAGCAACAGACTGAAGTCTGTGGATAACGATATGCATACGCGGCGTGCACTGTGGAAAAAGTGCCGATTTCCGCGAATACAGGGCTTTTCCCTGGGGAAAACTGTGGATAAAGCCGTGGAAAATGTGGATTGACGCCCGGGTATTGCATCGTATATACAGGCGCGGTTATGCATCTGCGCTTCGACTTCTGCATTTATTACGAAACAATGCTTTGCTTGTAACGCGTATCGATTCGTGTTATACTGTATGATAGTGAGATTTTGGGAGGAAGGGCGCATGCACTATCTGGGATTCGATCTTGGCGCGTCGTCCGGCCGCGCGATGCTGGGCACGCTGGAGGACGGAAGGCTCCGTCTCACAGAGATCCACCGCTTTTCGAACGATCCCGTGATGCTGTTCGGGCGCATGGTCTGGGATGTGCCGCGCCTCGTCCACGAGATGAAGCGCGCGCTCAACAAGGCGTCCAATGCGGGCGTGGAGATCAGCGCCATGGGCATAGACACGTGGGGCGTGGACTTCGGTCTGCTGGACGCCCGCGGCCATCTGACCGGCCTACCCGTGCATTACCGCGACACGCGCACGCGCGGGGTGCCCGAAAGGGCGTTCGGTACGATGCCCAAAGACGTGCTCTACGAAAAGACGGGCCTTGCGTTCAACGAATTCAACACGCTGTTCCAGCTGCTTGCGATGCGGGAGGAGGGCGATTCCGCGCTCATGCACGCGGACAGGCTTCTGTTCATGCCCGACCTGCTGGCCTGCGCGCTGACGGGGAAGGCGGGCACGGAGTACACCGCCGCCTCGACCGGACAGCTGCTGGACGCGCACACGCGCGACTGGTCGTGGGACGTGATCGACGCGTTCGGCCTGGACAGGAAGCTCTTCCTGCCCATCGAACAGCCGGGCACGGTGCGCGGTACGCTGCTACCCGACATCGCGCGCGAGTGCGGCGTGGGGGAGATCCCGGTGATCGCCGTGGCGGGCCACGACACGGCCAGCGCCGTCGCCGCCGTGCCGACGGAGGACGACGGGTGCGCGTGGATATCGAGCGGCACGTGGTCTCTGCTGGGCACGCAGGTGGATGCGCCCGTGTGTACCCCGGAGGCCATGCGCGCGGGGTACACGAACGAGGGCGGGCTCGAAGGGAAGATACGCCTGCTTCGGAACATCATGGGCCTTTGGATATTGCAGGAGTGCCGCCGCGAATGGGCGCGCCGTGGCAAGGACGTGAGCTTTGCCGAGATGACCGCGTGGGCGGAGGCGGCGGAGCCCTTCACGGCGGCGATCGACGTGGACGACCCCGTGTTCATGCAGCCCGGCGACATGCCCGCGCGCGTGCGGGAGGCGATCGCGGCGTCCGGGCAGAGGGTCCCCGAGACGCGCGGCGCGCTGGTTCGCGTGGTGTGCGAGAGCCTTGCCCGCAAATACAGTCAGAGCCTTCGGGAGCTCGAGAGGGACATACTGCACCGCCCAGTCACGGCGCTCAACATCGTGGGCGGCGGCGCGAAGAACGCGCTGCTCGACCAGATGACCGCGGACGCGACGGGCAAGCGCGTGATCGCCGGCCCGGACGAGGCGACGGTGATCGGCAACGTGCTGGTGCAGGCCATGACCATGGGCGAGGTGAAGGACGCGCAGGGGATCAGGGATGTCGTGAGGGCGTCGTTCGAGACGAAGGTGTATGAGCCGGGGGGAGAAAGGTAATTCGGAATTCGGAATTCGGAATCAATGGCCGGGAGGCGGGGCGATGTGCGAAAGATTTGACGGAGTACGTCGGTGAAATTCAGAATTAAGAATTCAGAATTCAGAATCAATGGCCGGAGAAGGTGAAGGTCCTGCGCGCTGTTGATGTGGTGCGATGTGATTTTTATGATTCGGACGGACATTGACTGTGCGCCGCAGGGATGCCCCATGGGGCGTCCGCTCCTCCGAGGCCACTTGCACAAACCGAGGTCGACCGAACAGACCTACCGTAGGGACGCCATTCATGGCGTCCGCCCGGTCGCTGCAAATGACGATGTGGCGCGATAAGAAGCACCCTCATCCGTCCGCATAAGACCGCCGCATCCCCGTCAGTGGGAACGGGGCGCAGCAAGCGGCGCCCCTACGGCGCACGGCGAAGGACCCACGGACGACGTTCCCGTAGGGACGCCATTCATGGCGTCCGCCTGCGCGTGAACGCGCTGTTATCCATACTCCATCATCATATCATCAGAGAGGGATCTGCCATGTCCGAGGTGTTGTTCACGAACTGCCCGCAGTGCGGCGAAGGCTTTGCCGTGCATGCCGACAAGCCCGTCTGCTACTGTCCGCGCTGCGGTGTGGAGATGCGCCCGGATGCCCTGCCGGCAAAAACGGTCCTTATAGCTGAAGATGTCGCGCAGCTCGTCCGTCTGAAGGAACTGGAGCTCGAACAGGCCAAGATTGCCGATGCGGCGCGGCGTCGAAGAAACGAGATCAAAGTCGGATCGTTCCTCTTCCTCACAGGATTATTGGTTTTCATTGTATTTTCCCTGCTTCCGTCAGGGCTGATCGATGGTTCTTACGCGTCATCATTACTGATGATAATTGCCGGCTTCTCGGCTTTTGTCGGCCTGATAGAGCTTGCGAGCGGCACGTCTTCATCAAATCGTCAGAAGCGGAAAAACAACAGGAGCTGACCCATGCCCTGGCACACCATCGTCCGCTACACCGCCCACGCCCTCCTGTTCGCCATATGCGTGACGCCCCTGTGGCTCATCATACGCCGCTTCGTCCTTCACAGGCGCTTCCACAGGCGGGACCTGCCTCGCGCGTTCACCATAGGCTATCTTGCGGCCGTGGCGGAGATCATAGGCCTGCGCATAGGCCTGCGTGCGCCAAAGTGGTTGGGCGGCACAATCCGCCTGACGCCCATGTACACGACGCTCGAGGCGTGGCACGGAGGCGCGGGACGCTTCCTCTATCACGTCGGCGGCAACGCCCTGTGGTTCGTGCCGCTGGGCGCGCTGCTCTCCCGCACACAGGGCCATGCATCGTGGCTGCGCGCGCTGGCGGCGGGCGCGGCGTACTCGGTCGCGCTGGAGCTCATGCAGTACGTGCTGGGCACGGGCATGACGGACATAGACGACGTGCTGCTCAACGCGCTCGGCGCGCTTGCGGGCTTCGGCCTGGGGCGGCTATCCCAAAAGGCAAGGAAACGGACGAAATGAACATCGAACACAATGCCATGCCCGGCTCGCTGGAGCTTGCGTATCTGGGCGACACGATCTACGACCTCTACGTGCGCACGCATCTGATCGAGCTGGGCGGCCATGTCGACCGCCTGCATCGCCAGGCGATACGCCTTGTGTGCGCCCATGCGCAGGCCGAGGCGCTGGGGCGCATCGCGGACCTGCTCACGGAGGAGGAACAGGGCGTGGTGCGCCGCGCGCGCAACACGCGCCAGACGCCGCCAAAGCACGCGGACGCTGCGGAATACCACCGCGCCACCGCGATGGAGGCGCTTCTCGGATACTTATACATCAAGGACAGGGGAGACAGGCTCTCCGAGCTCCTGTCGGCCGCGCTTCCCGAAGAGACCATACAGCAGCTGCACGCCAGCATGATGGAGGATGACCATGCGTAACGATCAGGACCGACGCGGCTTCGGACGCCGCACATGGCCCGCAGGCAACGCGCCGCGCACGGGCCGTGTCGATACGAACATACCGCCCGCGCGCCGCGCCGACGACGAGGAGCGCGACCCCAAGAAGCGCAACGAGGCGCGCAGGCGTGCCTATGAGCGCACGCAGCCCGCGCCCATAGAGGTGCCCGAGGGCATAGAGAACGGCCAGCTGCTGGCCGGCCGCAACCCGATACGCGAGGCGTTCCGCGCGGGCCGTCCCATCGAAAAGCTGCTGGTGGCGGAGGGCGATCTTTCCGGCGCGGCGCGCGACATCGTGCGCATGGCGCGCGATGCGGGCACGGTGGTGCAGACGGTCGACAGGACGCGGCTGGACCAGATCTATCCCGCGCATCAGGGCATGCTGGCCTATGTCGCGGCGGTGCCGTATGTCGAGGTGGATGAGATGCTGGCCGACGCGGCGGAGAAGGGGGAGCCGCCCTTCCTGGTGCTGCTGGACGGCATCACGGATCCGCACAACTTAGGCGCGATCATCCGCACGGCGGAATGCGCCGGCGCGCACGGCGTCGTGCTGCCGGAGCGGCGCGCCGCGGGGTTGACGCCCGCGGCGGCCAAGGCGGCGGCAGGCGCGCTGAACCACATGAAGGTGGCGCGCGTGACCAATCTGAACCGCACGATCGACGGGCTCAAGGAGCGCGGCCTGTGGATCATAGGCACGACGATGGACGGGTCCGACGCCTTCAAGGCGGACCTCACGGGGCCTGTGGCGCTGGTGATAGGCTCGGAGGGCGACGGCATATCGCAGAAGGTCATGGAGAAGTGCGACCTGAAGCTGACGCTTCCCATGGCGGGGCAGATCGATTCGCTGAACGCCTCCGTGGCGGCGGGCATACTGATGTACGAGATCGTACGCGCGAGGCGCACATGAACGGGCGCGGCAGGGTGCCGGAGCGCGTGATGATCGTGGACGGCTACAACGTGATCAACGCGCGCAGGCACGTTACGGGAAGCATGCAGCTCGCGGACGCGCGCGACCAGCTGATACGCGAGATGCAGGACTACGCGGGCTATTCCGGACAGAGGATCATACTGGTGTTCGACGCCTGGCAGGGCGACCGCGACCGCCGCTCGCGCGAGAAGTACGGGGCGGTGGAGGTCGTGTTCACGCAGAAGGGCGAGATTGCGGACCACTACATCGAGCGCCTGTGCGACGAGATGGCGGACGACATCGACATGCGGCGCATGGAGGTGCGCGTGGCGACATCCGACGCGCTGGAGCAGACCATCGTATTGGGGCGCGGCGCGACGCGCATCTCCTCGCGCGAGCTACTGACCGAGATGGGCATGGTGCGCGGCACCGCCACGGCCCGTCAGGCCGTCAAGCCCATGGGGCGCACGACGATAGGCGACCGCCTGGGCGCGGAGACAGTGGAGAGGATGCGGGCGATCGCGCGCAGCGAGAAATGACCGAGGTGGAGCATGGAGTACGGCGATAAGAACAGCTTTCAGGACCTTGCGGACGAGCAGATCGTGAAGCTGGCGCAGCAGGAGGGCGGCGACGACGCGCTTGAATTCGTGCTGAACAAGTACAAAAACTTCGTCCGCACGAAGGCGCGCAGCTATTTCCTGATCGGCGCGGACCACGAGGACATCGTCCAGGAGGGCATGATCGGCCTGTACAAGGCGATACGCGATTACCGCGAGGAGCGTTCGGCTTCGTTCCGCGCGTTTGCCGAGCTGTGCATCACGCGCCAGATCATCACGGCCATAAAGACGGCGACAAGGCAGAAGCACATACCCCTCAACAACTACGTGTCGCTGAACCGCCCCATCTACGAGGAGGACTCCGACCGCACGCTGCTGGACGTGATCACGGAGGACGTGCCGACCAACCCCGAGGACATGATGATCGACCGCGAGGCCTACTCGGTGATCGAGGGACGTATAGGAAACATGCTCTCTCCGCTCGAACGGGAGGTGCTCGTGCGCTACATGGAGGGCAAGAGCTATGCGGAGATCGCCGACGAGATGGATCGCCACGTCAAGTCCGTGGACAACGCGCTGCAGCGCGTGAAGCGGAAGCTCCAGAAGCTGGTGGACGAGAAGAACGACGATGAATGAGAAAACGGAGCAAAAAGAAGCAAGAGAGAAGGCCGGACGCACTGCCGCGTCCGGCCTCTTCTGGTATCACTGATCTTCGCCGTTGAACAGCGGTTCGAGCGTCTCCCGGTTCTCCTCGAGCGCCTTCAGCACCCAAGCGCTCCAGTGCCGCGCGTCGGTGTCGTCGTCGCCGAACACGTAGTCCTCCTGGCCGTAGTCGATCACGTCGAAGCCGGGCACGGCCTTGCTGGCGCCGCTCGTGCGGTAGGCCATGGCGTCCGACAGCGTGAAGGACACATTGCCGTACTCGTCCACGTCTACCCAGCCGCTCAGATCCGTGCCGGTCGCGCTTTCGGCATCGCCGTTCACAGTCTGCCCGACAGGCTGCGCCTTGGTGACCTCCGCCGCGCCGTCCACGTGCGCGCCGTACATCGTGTCCACCCACAGCGCAAAGCTGTTGCCGAGCACCTCACCGGGCACGTGGCCGCCGTCCCACTGCCATTCGATCGTGGCGTCTATGCCCGCGTCCAGCGCGGCCAGCTGCGTGTTCAGCGAATCGAACATGGCGATGTCGCCCTCGACCGCGCCGCAGACGATGCGTATCCACATCGGATCCTCCGTGTCCTCCGCGCCGATGTATTCAAGGGGGTCGTACAGTTCCACGATGTTGTTCCCGTACCTGTCGCCGGCCTCGATCTGCGCGATGTCCTGCTGATAGGCGGCGAGCAGTTCATCGTAGCTTTCGTAGTTCCTGGAATCCGTGCTGCTGCCCGCGGCCTGTGTCGTGCCGGCGTCGGGCGTGCCCACGTCCAGCTCGTCGCCCGCGCTGTTTGTCGCTACATCGGCGTTGTCGAAGCCGCGTCCGCCGCCGCCCATGGGCCCCGTGCCCTCAGGCAGTTCGCCGTCGGGGCCTTCCGGCCTGCCCATGCCCTCAGGCAGTTCGCCGTCGAGGCCTTCCGGCCGGCCCGTGCCGCCCTGGCCCTTGCCGCCGGGGAAGCCGCCCATGCCGCCGCCGAAGCCGTCCATGCGTCCGCCGCCGGAGGCTTTGGCGTAGCGACCCTCGATGAACGCCTGCGTCCTGTCGGCGTCCGTCATCTGGGCCACGTCTTCGTCGGACAGCGCGTTGCCCTCCGCGTCAAACCAGGTCCAGCCCTCGGCGTAAGACAGGTTGTCCACGTACCACTGCAGGTTCTCGGTGAGCTCCGCCAGATACAGATCCATATAGCTGCCGCCGTAGCCGTTCGTATCGGCATACTTCTCCTGATCGTATTCGATCGAAAGCGGCACGGCGCTCTCGAGCGCGCCGTCGCCGTCCAGGTCGAACCCGACCCTGGCTTCCTCGACCGTGAGCGCCTGAGCGTTGATGTAGTCCATGTATTCCTGCGAGAGTATGCCGGCCAGCGCCTGCTGGAAGGCAGAACCGTAGCTGAAGTCCGCGTTCAGCGTGTATTCCATGGCCAGCGCCATGTCCGCCTCGTACAGCGGCGTGATCGCGCTGTAGGCGATGCAGCCCCACGCGGCGTCGGAGAGCTCGACCTCCTCGCCGTCTATGGTCACGGTGGTCGTGTAGCTGCCGTCCTCGTTTTTGTACACGCCCACGGCGCCCACCTCGATCAGGTAGTCGTAGAAGTCCGGGCTGTTGCCGGTCAGCGCGAACATCGCCGCGTGCGCGCCGCCGCCGCTGCCGCCCGTGGACACGAAGCGGTCCACGCTGCCGGGCAGGTTGCCCAACAGTATGTTGTACTTCACATACCGCGCCGCCGCCTTCTGGTCGACCAGGCAGGAGGGCGCGTCGCCCGTGTAGACGGTGTTGCCGGAAGCGTCGGTGATGCTGTCCTGCTTGCCGCGGTTGCCGCAGGAGACGTTGATATAGCCTTCGGACGCATAGGTCGTCGAGGCCGGCGTGTTGCTGGCGTTGCCGTAGCCCGCCGCGCCCGTGTTCAGTATCACCGGCGCTGTGGCCGCGGTGTAGGTCTGGCCGTTCGTGCTCGTGACGCTCGCGTCATAGTCGATCACGAGGCCTCCGTATACGGTCTCCGCGGCGGTCTCCGCGCTCACGTCGACCATGCCGTCGCCGTCGGTGTCTATGCCCGAGACGTAGGCGCCGGGCACGCACACGCTCACGCCCTCCTCATCCTCGATCACGGGATCCGTCACGGCCGTCACGATAGAGAGCGTCCATGCGTCCGCGTCGGAAGAATAGGTCCATGCCTGGTCCGGATCGTTCGAAAGGTCCAGCGCGGCCTCGATCGCTTCCTTGTCTGAGGCGGGAGAACCGCCTTCGGCAACGGCAAGGCCCGAAAGCGCGATGAGTATCGAAACCAACAGTGCAAGCCATCTTTTCATGATGCAAGACCTCACTTTCTTTTGACACGAGTATACCGGACAAAGCTTGAATGGAGCTTAAAAAAGGCAGGCATCCGGAAAATGCCTGCCATAATTGTACATGCTGTGTGTCAGCGCTTCCCGCCGCGTCCGGCGCCGCCGCCGCGCGAGCCGGAGCTGCTCGAACGGCTGCGCGAAGCGCCGCCGAACCCGCCGGAGCGGCTCGAAGAACGGCTGGACGAGCCGAAGCTGCTCGAACGGCCGGAAGAGAAGGAGCCCGAAGAGCGCGTCGCGCCGCCGAAGCCGGAAGAGCGGCTGGACGAGGAATAGCTGTGTCCGGGCGAGGAAGACCTCGGGGGCGGTCCTGCCGGGGGACGGCGGTCGCGATCGTTGAGCAGCGAGCCCATGATGAAGCCGCGCGTGAAGCCGCTGTCCGACGATGGCCTGGTGTAGGTCGTGGTCTCGTAATAGCCCGTGTTGCGCGGTCTGCGGCGGCCGAGTGCGAACAGCGCGAACACGACGATAAATATCAATACGACAAAGATCAGTCCCATGGATATATCGGAGCCCTCCTTCCTGCTCGGCGCGGACCCGGATGAGGACGGCGTGACGCTGCGCTCCGCCTGCATCACGGGCGCCTCTTCTTCATCGCCTTCGGAAAGCCACGCCTGGTAGTCCGCAGCGCCGTCCGCTGCGCGGACATTCACGTTGGCGTCGGCGGCGACGCGGTCGAACAGTGCGGTGAAGTACTTGCGCACGCCGGCGTCGTAGTCTTTCGCGGCGAAGTCCGGCTCGAGGTATTCATCCTGCAGATCTATGATCACGGAGCTTTTCAGCGTGGCTTCCAGCAGTTCGCCGGGGATCGTGTAGTAGTCGTCATCGCCTATGGCGAGCACGACCATGGCGCCTTCGCCGTTGACCTTCCACTTGTTGATCAGGGCATAGGCATAGTCGTCTATGGAGTAGTCACCCGTGGTGTCGACCGTCACAACCACGATCTCGTTTTTTGCGACCTTCGCCATGCGCTGGTTCGCAAAGAATATCAGGTCCTCGGTCTCTTCGCTCAACACGTTCGCCTGATCCAGCACGAAGAAGTCTTCGCTGGGCTGGGGCAGGGCCGCGGCGGCCAGCGCCGGCGCGAATGCGCCAAGCGTCACAAGCACGGCCAACAAAAGCAGTATCGTCCTTTTCACAGCGCATCATCTCCCATGCGTCGTCGTCATATGCGGTGCGTCTCCGCGGTCGGGGTCGGTACGGGCGCGGGGGTCTCGAGGCCCGCTTCAGGCGTCGCTTCGGGCGTCGGCGCGGGCTCTTCCTGCTGGCCGTACTGCGCCTTCCACGCTTCGTAGTCCGCCGCGCCATCGGCCGCGCGCACGCTCACGCCCTCGATCTCCGCCACGCGGTCGAACAGCGCGGTGAAGAACCTGCGCACGCCCGCGTCGTAGTTTCCGGCGGCAAAGTCGTCCTCGAGGTATTCGTCATACATCGCCGTGATCTCCGCGCTCGACAGCGACTCTCCCAGCAGTGCCCCCGGGATCGTGTAGTAATCCTCGTCCCGTATGGCCAGCAGCACCAGCGCGCCCTGCGCGTTGATGTCCCAGTCGTTGAACAGCGCATAGGCAAAATCGCCTATGTCGACGTCCCCCGTCGTATCCACGGTCACGACGACGACCTCGCCGGACGCGCTCTCGGCCATGCGCTGGTTCGAGAAGAATATGAGCCCCTCGGTCTCCTCGCTCAGCACGTTCGCCTGATCCTGCACCCAGAGATCGCCGCTCGGCTCAAGGGGTTCCGCCAGCGCGAGCGAAAGGACGAGCATCGACGCCAGCACGAACGCCGCGATGTACCTCTTCACCTTACGGCCTCCCCGTCGAACGTATTCATCGCCTTCACGCCGGTCGCCTTCGCGATCAGCCCGGCCGGGAAGCCGCTGAGCGTGGCGTTGAACGCCCTTGCGGCGTCATGATAACCGTCGCGCTTGATCTTGTCCGCCTCGCCCTCGCGGATGTTCCTGTAGGCATCAATAAAGTCCTTGGCCTGGGCGTCGTCCAGCCCCAGCGCGCTGAAGTCGACGTACAGCGCCTCGACGTTTTCCTGGAACGCGACATAGGCCGTGTAGCGCGCGTCGTAATCGGCGCCGTTGCCGATCACCTTGGCGAGCTCTTCGACCTGCGTGAGCGCCTCGGTGTCCTTCTGCGCGTGTGTGCGGTACTGGCGCACGAGTATGTCGGCGTACTCCGCGCAGTGGTCCAGATAGGCGTCCATGCTCAGCATGTGCTTGCCCACGGACACATCCGTGCCGTCGTTGAACACGGCTTCGACCGCGCCGCGCTCGCGCGCGAGCGAATGCCCGCCGAAGCCCAATATGCTCGCCAGCGCGATCACGACCAGCGCGACCCACGCCACGTGGCGATCATTGAGGAATTTCATGCAAGACCTCCAAAGCATGAAGAGAGGAGGGGGGCGCTAAAAACGCGCCGGCCTCCGCTCTTCGATCTGTACCGTATGTCTTGATCAGCTGTTGACCTCGAGTATCTTCCTGCGCAGCTCGCCTTCGATCTGCGCAAGCTCCGCCTCCGCGTTGCGGCGCGCGACCTTGCCGTTGCGCTGTATGGTCAGCACCTCGTCCATGGTGTCGATCAGCATCTTGTTGGTCTGCTGCAGCGTCTCGATGTCGATGATGCCGCGCTCGGCCTCCTTGGCGGATTCGACAGTGGCCATGTGCAGCTTCTCCGCGTTCTTCTTGAGCAGCTCGTTGGTCACGTCGGTGACGGCGCGCTGGGCCTCCATGGCCTCCTGCGTGTGCGCCAGGCCCATGGCGAGCACCATCTGGCTCTTCCACAGCGGTATGGTGTTCACGATGGAGGTCTGGATCTTCTCGGCCATCATCTGGTTGCTGGACTGTATCAGGCGGATCTGCGGCGCCATCTGGATGGAGATGTTGCGGGTCAGCTCCAGGTCATACAGCTTCTTCTCGAAGCGGTCCGCCTTGTCGCTCAGGTCCTTGGCGGCCTGCGCGTCCTCGGGCAGCTGGGAGGCCTCGGCCTTGTCATAGGCGGCCTGCAGCTCGTTGGCGCGGAACTCCTCGAGGCGCTTCTTGCCCGCCGCGATGTACATGGACAGCTCCTTGAAGTAGGTCAGGTTCTGATCGTACAGCTTGTCCAGCAGCGCGATGTCGCGCAGCAACTGTATCTGATGCTGCTCGAGCTGCTCGGTGATCTTGTTCACGTTCAGCTCCGCCTTGTCGTAGCGCGCCTTCAGCGAGGCCAGGTCCTTCGCCTGCTTCTTGAACAGGCCGAACAGGCCGCGGCTCTCCGGCTCGTCGGCGGAGAAGCCCTTCAGTTCGACCACCAGGTCGCTGATCATGTCGCCGACCTGATCCAGATCCTTGGTCTGCACGTTCTTGAGCGTGGAATCGGCAAACTGGGAAATGTTCTGCTGCGCCGCGGCGCCGTAGGAGAACACCAGGTTGCTGTCGGTGATGTTGATCTCCTGGGAGAAGTCGTCGATGACCTTCTGCTCCTCGGGCGTGAACTGCTGCGCGGCCTGCGCGTCGGCCTGCACGACCTCTTCGACCTTCTTGGCTTCCTCGATGGCAGTGGCGGCCGCTTCGGCTGCTTCCGCGAACTCGGGGTTCTCCTCGGGCATCGTGGGGTTCAAAGTGAGCTTGATCTCGTCTGACATGGTGAAACCTCCTATATATAATTCGGAATTAGGAATTCGGAATTCGGAATCAAGTGCCGGGAAACGTGATGACGGACATGGTCATTGGCCCTGGGCGACGCTTTGGAGCGTCACGGAGTCGATCAGGCCGTCGCTCTTGAGCATCGTCTCCAGCACCTTGACGTCCGCCTCGATGTCGAACGACTGGTCGCGGAACAGGCTGTCCAGCTGCTTTTCGAAGGCGTCCGCGATCTTGCCCAGGCTCGTCTCGACGGTGGTCATGGCGGAGCGCACGTTCTCGCCCTTCGTGGGGATCTTCGAAAGCTGCGCGTAGCTGTCCACCAGCTTTTCGGCGGTGGGCAGGAAGTAGTTCATGAAGCGCCTGACCTCGTTGTAGTGGCTGGGGTCCTTCTCCAGCACGCCCAGTATGGCGTCGCCCGCAGTCTTCATGCGGTCCAGCTGCTTTGAGATCTCCGGATCGGGCAGCTGGTCGTTCAGGTGGCCGAGATTCTCAAGCCGCGCGCGGCCGTCGGTGATCTGCTGGTCGACCTTCGGGTCGCCCGTGTCGACCTTTTCCTCGACCATCACGGTCTTGCCCTTGAATATCTGCGACGCGCCGAAATATACGCCCGCGGACAGTACGACGGGCACCAGCAGCGTGGGCAGTCTGAGGAACAGCTTCGGCGCGATCAGCCCCACCAGCAGCCAGACGGCGGCGGCCAGCCAGATCGGCACGGCAGACTTGATTTGGACCTTTTTCATGATGCATCACGCTTCCTTCGGAATGATCGTAAGTTCGACGGGACAGTGATCGCTGCCCATGATGGACGAGTGGATCTTCGGATCCGCCATGCGGTCCTTGAGCTGGTCGGCGACGACGAAGTAGTCTATGCGCCACCCCGCGTTGCGGGCGCGCGCGCCGCCAATGTAGCTCCACCAGCTGTAAGCGCCGGTCAGGTCGGGGTAGAAGTGGCGGAACGAATCGATGAAGCCGGCCTCGAGCAGCTCGGTGAACTTGCTGCGCTCCTCGTCGGTGAAGCCGGCGTTGTGGTGGTTCGTCTTCGGGTTCTTCAGGTCGATCTCCTCGTGCGCGACGTTCAGGTCGCCGCACAGCACCACAGGCTTTTGCGCGTTCAGGCCGACCAGGTATTCGCGGAAGTCGTCCTCCCACTGCATGCGGTAGCTAAGCCGCCTGAGTTCGTTCTGTGAGTTGGGCGTATAGCAGTTGACCAGGAAGAAATCGTCGAACTCACAGGTGATCACGCGGCCCTCGTGGTCGTGCAGGTCGACGCCTATGCCCATCGTGTTCGAGAGCATCGGCACGCGCGCAAATACCGCCGTGCCGGAATAGCCCTTGCGGTCGGCGGAGTTGTACAGCTGCGTGTAGCCGGGCAGCTCTATGTCGCACTGGCCCTTCTGCATCTTCGTCTCCTGCAGGCACAGCACGTCCGGGGAGAGCGCCTCGACGGAGGCGTAGAAGTCCTTCTTGACGATGGCGCGCAGGCCGTTGACGTTCCAGGAGATCAGACGCATGGCAGAGTCCTCGTTTCTTGGAGATGGTGGGTGTCGAAGGCACATCCTTCAACAAGTGTATTATACCATAGTATATGGGGAATATGCAAGCGTTTTGCGCGGGGATACACCGGGAAAAGGCGCGTCGCGGCATGAAAAAACCGCCTCGAAACGCCTGCCGTAGGCGTTTCGAGGCGGCCTGTGCGCGGACGGCTGTGGGGAAGGAGCGGACATGGCGGCGCAGGCGCCGCCGATACGGGCCATATATCGCCGCGCACTAACGCATCCTCAAATTCCTCATTACTCATTACTCATTAGAACTCAAACTTCTTCCCAGATCCTCCGTGCGTTGTCCAGCGATACGCGGGAGGCGTACTGCGGGTCCTCGAACCCTTCGAATTCTATGGCGATGGCGCCGTCGTAGCCGGACGCCTTGATCGCGCCCAGTATCTCCCATATGTCCAAGTCGCCCTGTGCCAGTATGGAGCCGCGCAGGAACTTGCCGCCCATGGACTTGAACCAGTGGCCGCCGCAGTCGAACAGCGTGGTATCGCCGGGGTCGCGCTTGCGGATGTAGAAGTCCTTCAGGTGGATCATCTTCGCGCGCCCGGCCAGCCTGAGCGCGGCCGCGCTGGGGTCCTCGTCCACGCAGATGATGTTGCCGGTGTCCAGCAGCAGCCCGTAGTTCGGACGATCAACCGCGTCGATGATGCGCTCCACGCGGTCGCAGCCGTTTGCGAAGAAGCCGTGGTTCTCGATCAGCGTGGTGAGCCCGCGCGCCGCGGCGTAGTCGGCGATGTCGCCCGCGCCGTCTACGATCTGCCCCAGCAGCCTGTCGAAGTACGCAAGGCCGTTCTCGCCGCGCGGGCGGCGGAAAGCGCACACGTCGTGCCGCATGACCGGCACGCCCAGCTCGCAGGCGACGTCCACGTGCCTCTTGATGCGCGCGACCTCGGCCCTATACTCCTCGGGGTCTTCCTTGCAGAGGTCGGCCAGTATCGAGTAGTTGGCGAGCTTGATGCCCGCGTCGTTCGCGCGGCGCACGACGCCTTTGATCTTTTCGACGTCGGGCTCGTCCTTGTCGTTCATCAGCGTAAAGGCGAAGGGAACGAGCTCGACACAGTCCGCGCCCTGCTCGGCGATCCAGTCTATGGCTTCAAGAAGACTCAATGCCCCGGATTCGATCACGGGATCGATCGAATAAGAACTCAGACCCAGTTGCATGGATATACACTCCTTTTGCTTTGATTCCGAGCATAAGTATAACCCCGGAACGCCTTTCGTGTCAAGGACGTTCCGAGGTCAGTCCGCATGGGGATACGCATATTCCCAGACGTGTCCGGGAAAGGCTGCGTCTATCGCCGCGGCCTGCGCTTCGGTCGCGGTCACGTTGCGCAGCGCGGGCAGTGCGTCGAGGCCGGCGCAGCTCTCGAACGCGCACTCTGTGATGTCGAGCGACTCAAGCGACGCAAGCGGCGACAGGAACATAAACGACGTGCATGAGACGTTTCTCAGCGTGAGTTCCTTCAGGCCGGGAAGCTCCATGGGACTTCCGTCCAGCGCGGTCGGTCTGCTCGTGCGGTAATCGAGGCGTTCAAGGTCCTTCAGGGCGTCGAGCGTTTCAAGCGGCCAGTGATCCTCGCCCGTGACGATCAGCGTATCGAGCCCGGTCTGCGCCAGCGCGTCGACCAGCGCCGGCGGCGTCTTGTTGATGCTGAGCGCCGAGAATGCGTGCATATCGGTGAGCGCGTCGTAGTCGTCGCAGGCCGTGTTGACCAGGTTGAGCGTCTCGATCGGGAGCCCGGCAAGCGGGTCGAGCTGTCTGACCTGCGTCCCGTCCAAATCGAGCGATCTGAGCTCCGGAAGCGTCGAAAGCACGTCTATGTCGCTGAGAGGGAGGCATGTCAGATTTAATGTCCGTATCGACGCATTGCCGCCGAGCGGCGTGAGGTCCGACAGGGGGTTGAATCCCAGCCCGAGCGAGACGACGCCGGTATCCTTCAGCGCGCCGATATCGCGTATCTCCTGCCTGTACAGGCCGAGCGTCTCGAGGCCCGTGAGCCGCGGTATGTCCTGAAGCGAGCTTATGCCGCCGTTCTCGAGCCAGAGGTCGCCGGCTTCGCTCCAGTAGTAGGGCAGCGTGTATTCGGCCAGGAAGCAGAATTCGTTCGGCTGCGAGGCGATGTACTTTCCGAAGATCACGATCGAGGTCACGTCGCCCAGATCCGCCTGCGTGAGACCGCGCGACGGTTCGCCCAGCGCCTGCCGCACGGCCCGTTCGATCAGCGGCTCTCTGAAGTGGTACACGCCGCGCAGATCGAAGTGCCCGCCGGGCGCTGCGAAGAACGCCGTGAGCAGGCATACGGCGATGGCCGCGAACGCGGCCGCAGCGCGCCCTTTGCGCTTACGCGCGGACGGGGCCCTTTGCAGCCGCCGTATCGCGCGCAGCATGTCCTCCGCGCGCTGGTACCTGAGCGCCGGATCGAACATGGTCGCGCGTTCGATGATGCGGCGAATGTCGCGGGGCAGCTGACGGTCGGCGTCCTCGCCGTACTCTCCCGTCAGACAATACCTGAGCAGCACGCCGGCCGAGTAGATGTCGCTGCGGGCGTCGGTCTGCCTGTAGCCGAATTGCTCCGGCGGCGCGGTGAGCCTCGTGCCCATCACGCGCGTGTCCATATCGTCGTCCTCGCTGTGCAGGCGCGATATGCCCAGGTCGATCAGGTGGCACTGCCCGTCGGGGGCGATCACGATGTTCTGCGGCTTGATGTCGCGGTGTATGACGGGCGGATCCATGTTGTGCAGGAACGAGAGCAGCTCCAGCACGTTGGCCGTGCACGCCAGCGCTTCGCCCGCGGGCATGCCGGGACGGTCGGCGCGCGTCTCGACGCATGCGTCGACCGTCTGGCCGGGTATGTACGCCCTGACGAGTATGGCCTGCCCGTCGGTCTCCACGAGCCTTTCGACGGCGGGAAAGGATCCCGCCTGCCTGCGCCCCGTCGCCCTGATCATGCCCATCAGCCGCGCCTCGTTCCTGATCTGGCGCACGTCGTCCGGGTCGTCCGACACCTTGACGATCACGCGCGCGCCGGTCTTTGCCGATTCGGCCAGATACGTGGCGGCGCGCGCGCCGGCCTTCAGGCAGGAGACGCACCTGTACCCCGTGAGCGCGGCGGGAAGGTCCCCGGTATGCGGCATGTCAGTCATCACGGTACATGGGCGTCTCGCCCGCTTCCATCAACAGCTGGTTGGCCTGCTTCATCGAGTATTTCTGCTGCACGGCATAGATCAGCAGCGCGTCGCGGCGTATCTTTGCATACAGACCGGAAAGGCCGGCAAGACGCAAAAGCTGGTTCATCTCGGAAAGGTTCACGCCCAGGCCGAAGCCTATGCGCAGCACGATGTTGCGCCCGGGACTTTTCGCGCCGTTCAATATATGGTAGAAATAGGAGCGTTCGATCATCGTGCGCGCGATCATGTCCTTTGGCGTGAACCTGCGCGCATCCATCAGCGAATACAGATAGTGGTCGAAAGTCGGTTCCTCCGCCGTCTCGTGATAGGTCGTCGCTTCCTCGAACGTCTGCGCGTTGCGTATCATGGTAAGCAGCTTGGAGGTCGTGATCGCGTTCGGTTCTCTTCTCACGGTGTGTGCGCCCCGCCTTCATAACATGGTTGCAATGACAGTATAGCACAACAGGGAAAACCGTCGCAAGATGTCACGGGCGTTCGCGGAAAAAGTCTTCTATCAGGACACGGAAAAGGGGTCGTTTCGATGCGACCTGTCACAGTCGCATCGAGACGGCCTGTTTGCCTGGTCATTGCCTATGTTGTTCTGATTCAGCCGATGAAGGTCTTCCGCATGCCCCGTGCCAACATTGTCCATGCTCCCTTAAATCTGATAATTTTAGTCGGAAATAACACAATATTCATTGACGAAACGATTGTTTGATGGTAAACTGCACCCGTCGGACAGCGTGAAGCATCCGACGGAAGGGAGAACACCATGTTTCGCAAAACCATCGCTGCACTGCTGGTACTGGCGCTTGCACTGACTTTCACCGCATTGGCCGAAGAAGGCGACGCGCTGAGCCGTATACAGGAGAGCGGCAAGCTGGTCATCGCCACCGAGGGCAACTGGTCCCCGTGGACCTATCACGACGAGAACGATGAGCTGGTCGGCCTGGACGTCGAGATCGGCAAGCTGATCGCCCAAGGCCTGGGTGTCGAGCCGGAGTTCCAGGAGACCGACTGGGATTCCATACTGAGCGGCGTCGATTCGGGCCGCTTCGACATCGCCTGCAACGGCGTGGGCTACACCGAGACGCGCGCCGAGAAGTACAGCTTCACCACGCCCTACGTCTACACCCACAAGGTGCTGGTCGTGCGCGCCGACAACGAGGACATCAAGACCGTCGATGATCTGTCCGGCCGCACCACCGCCAACTCGCCGTCCAGCACGTACGCGCAGCTGGCGGAGGAGAAGGGCGCGGAGGTGACCTACGTATCCACGCTGGTGGAGACCATCATGCTGCTCGAGCAGGGCCGCGTGGACGCGACCATCAACGCGCAGGTCTCCATAAACGACTACATCGAGGAGCATCCGGACGCGAACATCAAGGTCGTGCAGGTGCTGGAGGGCGACCCCGTGGCCTATCCCGTGCGCAAGGGCGACGACACGCAGACGCTGGTGCAGGCCATCGACGAGATACTCGAGGCGGCGCGCCAGGACGGCACGCTCTCGGCGATCAGCGAGAAGTACTTCGGCATGGATCTGACCAAGGCCGACTGAGCGCAGCGAACGATAAGCCGGAAGGCGCCACAGGGGCGTGCGAGCCTCTGTGGCGCTTCCATACGAAGAGGGACATGCACACATGAACGAGAGACTTTGGGACATACTGGTCGATTCGTTTCCGAAGCTGCTGGGCTACGGCATACGGGTCACCGTGCCGCTGACGATACTGTCGTTTGCGCTGGCGCTGGTCATATCCGTGATCGTGGCGCTGATACAGTACGCGGACATACGCGTGCTCAAGCAGATCTGCCGCGTGTACATATGGGTCATACGCGGCACGCCGCTGCTGGTGCAGCTCTACCTGATATTCTACGGCCTGCCCAGCGTGGGCATACTGATCGAGGCGTTCCCGGCGGCCGTGCTGGTGTTCGGCTTCAACGAGGGCGCGTACATGGCCGAGACCGTGCGCGGCGCGCTCGAGAGCGTGAACGTGGGCCAGCTGGAGGCGGGCTACTGCGTGGGCATGTCCTACATACAGATCATGTGGCACGTGGTGCTGCCGCAGGCTTTCCGCACGGCGTTCCCGGCGCTCTCGAACTCGCTCATCTCCATGCTCAAGGGCACCAGCATGGCGGCGACCATCACCGTGATGGAGATGTTCCGCCAGGCGACCGTCATCAACGGGCGCGTGTATGAATCGCTGGGCCTGTACGGCGAGGTGGCGCTGATCTATCTGATGTTCTGCACGATACTGACGCAGGTGCAGCACTGGGCGGAGAAGAAGCTGGCGTCATACGGAGGTGGCAAGGCATGATGCTCGAGGCCAGGGGCGTGACGAAGCGCTTCGAAGATACGCAGGTGCTCAAGGGCATCGATCTGACCGTGGAAAAGGGCGACGTCGTGGCGATACTGGGGCCCAGCGGCTCGGGAAAGACCACACTGCTCAGGTGCCTCAACTTCCTTGAGCGCGCGGACAGCGGCACGCTCATATTCGACGGCGAAAGCTACGACCTGCATGCGGCCGGCCGCACCGAGGTCAACCGTCTGCGCAAGAAGACGGGCTTCGTGTTCCAGAACTACAACCTGTTCCTCAACAAGACGGTGCTGCAGAACGTGACGCTGGGGCTGACGGTCGCGGGGAAGATGAAGAAGAGCCAGGCGCAGGACATCGCCGTGCGCGCGCTGACGCGCGTGGGCATGGGGGACAAGCTGGACAGGTATCCCGTGCAGCTCTCCGGCGGGCAGCAGCAGCGCGTGGCCATCGCGCGCGCATTGGCGGCGGGCCCGGAGATCATATACTTCGACGAGCCGACCAGCGCGCTGGACCCGGAGCTGATCGGCGAGGTGCTCAGCGTGATGCGCCAGCTGGCGGAGGACGGCATGACCATGCTGGTGGTCACGCACGAGATGAACTTCGCGCGCAGCGTGTCCACGAAGACGATACTGATGGACGAGGGCGTGGTCGTGGAGAGCGCGCCGCCCAACGAGTTCTTCCTGCACCCCAAGAGCGAGAGGACGCAGCAGTTCCTGAAGACGTTCCTGGAGCGGGGGTGAAGGCGGGGGCGTTTGCCGTCACTTCCGTCATTTGGGATGATACCCCCGACTCCTCCCTTCCACCACCCATCACCACGGGAATATGTACGCGCGCCGATGGGCATATGTACAAGAGGACCCCTTTCATGGACCCGGACCGGTTTGGTCTGGAGACATGGGAGGGGCCTTTGTCGTTCGCAAGGATCTATGGCGGGACGGGGAGATGCGGGTACGCGCATACGGGGGGCGTGGCGGCTGATAGCCGCCGCTACGGGCTGCGGTGTGGTTATGCCGTACGGTGCCTCCATGGGGACGCGCCTTGGTGCGCCCGTGTTCGGACTATGCATATACAAATCCCTGTGGTTCGACGAACTGACCGTCCGCGCCCCTGTCGATGACGCGATGGCGACGGGGGACCCATTTCGCCCCTCACGGGGCACCTTCCCCAAAGGGCAACGCTGTCAACTTTAAACAAAGGCTTAAAACAAAGCACGCAGAATCAGGGCAAAACAGA
>SVGK01000214.1 GCA_015056395.1 Clostridiales bacterium | reverse complement strand
TGACGCCGGATATGTCGCTGCCCTCGGGGTCCACATGGTAGGAACCGCCCGCCAGCGCGCCGGCGCGGGGCTTCATCAGTGTCGCGGATGTCACGGCGTCCACTGCGACATCGGATTCAGCGGCGTAGAAATCCGCATAGGGAATGTTCATCAGGACGTATGCGCCCGTGTCCTCGGCCATCGCCGGGACCATGACGGCGGCCAACAGGCACAGCGCCAGCAGCATGCTCAACAGCTTCTTCATGGTTCGGATCTCCTTTAATGAAAGTTCGAAATGCCGGCTTCCTGATCCCAGGCAGCCGGCGGTATGTTCACGTTCAACCGATGGCCTTCGCCAGCGCCTCCAGCGCGGCCGTCGCCTCGGCGTCAGGCGCATCGTTGCAGATCACGCTGTCGCACGCGAGCACCACCCCGTTGGCCTCGGCATCCGCCTCCCAGTCGCGCATCCACTGGCCGTCGCCCCAGCCGTAGGATCCGAACAGCGCGACCTTCTTGCCGGACAGGCTGCCCTTCACGTCGTCCCACATGGGCTGGAACGCGGACTCCTCCAACACCTCGTCGCCCATCGCGGGGCATCCGAAGGCGATCGCATCGTAGTCCGCGGCCTTTGCGGCGTTGAAATCCCCGCATTCGAACTTGTCCGCGCCCAGCGCCGCCACGACGATGTCCGCCATCGCCTCCGTGTTCCCGGTACCGCTGTAGAATACCACCGCTGCCTTGCCCATAACAATGACCTCCTTCAATATATTATGCTCCTCTGGCCGCCACCGTCAGCCGCGACAGCGGACAGCCTGACGCAAACAGCCTCTGATAGACTGCCTTGCACTTCTCATAGCGCGCGAACGCCGTCAGCGCCGCGCATTCGTCGGAATAGACCTTCCAGTAGCCGCACGTCAGGCAGTTCCTGCCGCCGTTCTCTATGAAGCCGCGCACGTCCTCGATCGGATATCCCAGGAACACGCCGATCTCGTGCGGAAAACCGTCTGCCTGTCCAAGCCGCCGTCTCAGCATGTCGATCGCGCCGTCCGCATCGAAGCGCGTGTAGCCGAAGTCCGCAAGCAGGCCGCGTATATCGTTGCGGGAAAGCGCTTGGTCCAGCTCATCCCTTCGGTAGATGTAGATCAGCGCCTTGCCGTTCATGATACGCAGTATCGTCAGCGATACGCCCTTCGGCCCGAGCAGCGAGCAAAGCGCGGCATATTCGCCGAAGAAATCCTCGTCGATCCTGAAAGTGAACAGGTTGCCAAGCTTCAGCCTGGCCAGCGTCGGAGAAGCGTGGTCTATGATCGCACGGTCCAGCATACCGGTCCTCCCGCATAGTTAGTTTTGTTTAACTTCAGGGTTATAATACACTAACTTCTGGAGCTTGTCAATGGGTGTAATGAATCTTTACAATCCGGGCACGAGCAGCATAAAGCCGAACCACACGATCATGCTCTCGCTCATAAGGCCATTGGTGAAGCCCAGCCTGAACGCGCTCACGGGCATCAAAAGCGAGGCCCCCTTCAGCACGCCGTAGATGATGAGTACATTCGTAAAGGCCATCCGTCTCGGGAAGGCCGTCTTTCCTGTGATCTGCAGCCAGAACCAGTAGACGAACACGGGCAGCATCAGCCCCTCGCTGACGGGAACCAGCCACGCAAGCGGCGCGTACAGCCCTTCGCAGATGGCCGTCGCGTCGCCGGCAAAGCCGTTGCGGCTCAGCCATGCAAACAGCGTCAGTATCATGATGTAGAACAGGTGCAGTGCGATCCACGGCGTCAGTCCGAAGGCGTTCAGATAGTGATAGACCTTCCGCTGCCTTTCATCGGTGATGCAGTTTTGCACAGCGAACAGCGCGATGCCGTAGAACACGATCCCCGGAAAGGCCAGCGCCATCGCCAGCACGAAGCGCCACTGCGGCATGGCGGCGACGCCCTCCGTCAGCCACGGGAGCGCGCCGCGATATGCGGGATCGCCGTACATCATCAGCCAGTCCCCGCCGCCATAGCACAGGCAGCCCAGCATGCCGCAGGTTAACGCACTGCTCATCCGTTTTGTCTTCATGCGATCACCCCAACAAGGTGCAGAGCCAGGCCGCGGGGAATATGACCAGCAGCTTCAGCAACTGGCTTTTCAAGTTGAACCCGTACTTCCTGCCGTTCAGCGCCGGCTCCGCTTCGGGGTAGTAATGCTGGAAAAAGCGGAACCTGCAGAGCAGGAACCAGTCGATGAAGATCATATCATAAGCCTTGTAGATCGAGAGTATCGACACGAACCGCAGGAAGAACCCCATGAACGAATAGCCCCTCCGGAAGCCGTCCCAGACGGCGACCACGCCCACGCCCAGTATCATCGATGCGCTCAGTATCATCATCACCCATCCCATGGTCCTGGCGCCATAGAACAGTTCCCTGTCCCTTGGCCTTATCAGTGCCTGGGTCTCCTTCGGCGCCGATGAGAAAAACCTCTTCTCCTGGACGAAGGCCACCGCTGCGACCAGCAGCATCGTGATCGCGCCGCAGAACACGATCGCCAAATAAAGCGTCAATAGCATGATGTTTTCCTCCTATAAGATGATTCCCCGTCGTCCACATAGCGCTTCCAGCCGAGTAGCAGCGCCGTGAACATGATGATCGCGCCAAGGCTCATATTCGACGTCGCGATCCCATTGATCAGCGCTGTGTTTCCGAACCGACGCATCCCGTTGAACACGACCTTTGCGACCATCAGGTTGAATACAGAGTACCATTTGGGAAAAGGCGTACGACCCTTGGCGAAGGCGATAAATTGTACCGCGCTCGCGCCGATAAAGAACACGGCGAAGACGACCGTGGCCGGCAGCAGAAAGTACAGGAGGTATTTGAACGCGATGTCACGGCCCACCGCCTGTCCCGACGCCTCGGCGACGGATCTGTAGATCCACATGAACGCGCCGCAGGGCAGATGCACCGCTCCGCCGCTGACGGCAAGGCAAACGTACATCGAAAGCCTGTAGAACCTGCATCCCCGCGGCATCTTCTCCCGAATGAGCGGATAGATCGTCATCAAACCGCAGAATTCCAGGCATATCCCCGCAAAACCGATGAGCCCGCCCAGTATCGGTCGCCAGGCGGGCATGGTCAGCGCGATGGCAAAGTAGCCGTCGATCATGTCGGCCCCGTCCGGGAACTTCGCCGCGCCGATCAGAAGGTCTCCGATCAGCGTCAGCGCCGCCCCGAACAGGCCGATCTTCAGGTACCTCTCCGCTTTTTCCCCGTTCATTTTCTCGTCTCTCCTTCCGGAAAACGAAGCCGCTGCGTTTGAAGCAAACGGCAGGGCCTTCATCAGATCCTCCGGCGTTACTTTTTCCCCGTGACGGTATAGATCATGCTCTTGATCTGCCGGGAATCCGCGATCGAGAATCCCGCGTCGGCCATCATCCTTTCGATGCCCTTGCGGTTCGTGGTGTGGCAATCGCCGCTCCTGGCCAGCTTGAAGAAGATGTGGTTGTCGAGCCATGCGCCGAGCCCGCCTATGCCGGTATCGGAGAGGATATACAGGCCGCCGGGCTTCAGCACGCGCCTCGCCTCACGCATCGCCTTTTCGGGGTAAGGATAGTGATGGAAGCTCTGTGAGCAGGCGACGATGTCGAAGCTCTCGTCAGGATAAGGCAGCGCATCGGCCGATCCCACGACGAACTGCGCGCCATGGATGCCCTTGCCCTTCGCCACGCGGATCATCTCATCCGACAGATCGACGCCAAAGTATCCCGCGGCTCTCTGCTTTGCAAGCATGTCGATCAGGAATCCCGTGCCGCAGCCCACGTCCAGCAGTGCTTCAAAGGGAAGGCCTTTTAGCTGTTCCGCGATGTCGCAACAGCTGATCTTCCCGTTACGCGAGTAGTAATAGGTGTCGCGCTGATCGTATTCGGCGGCCTGTCCGTCAAAATGCTTCTTTGACAACGCTTCGTAGTCCTTCAAATCGCTCACTCCTCATCGTATCATGACCTGCGGCCCGGATTTATTAGTCCAGACTAACTCATGCTCATTATGTAAGCCCAGCACGAGGCAGTCCCTATTCGACGTCACCGCGTGATGGGCAAACAAACATGTTAGTTACCGCTTACTATTATACATTGTCAGACGTACTTTTTCAAGAGGATCGTTTGTAAATAAGAGATGTCCGCTCGTCATCCGTTCATCCATTCCGTCCGCTGAAGATCACCGCATGACACGAGCCCTGCATATGGCAGCGTGTCTTGCTGCTCATGCAGGGCTCTCAGCTTATATGTCTGTAGGATGGACCGTTTTGCCTTTTCAGACTGATGATGCCGGCCTCAAAACACCTTTGCTTTTATTCCCACTCGACAAGATATTTCTGTTAATATCTTGATCTTATTATCTATACTCCATATTCATATCTTTATTTGTTTATATTTCTTCTCGTCCACGTCTTTTCGGACTTTTTCAGTATCAAAACAGTATCACGCGTGATACTGAAAAAACCGTTTGGATGCCTCTCGCTACTATTATACTACATGAAGCATTCTGATTTCAAGCTTTTTCCGTCCGAATTGTCTACTGTTTCAAATCAAGGCACCAAGCAAACTATTCATTGAACAGATCGACATCCTTCCTCCGAGGCAATCTCGCGCATGGTGTCGATGTCGGCCTCGCTCATGGCCTGGCAGTAGCGGGCGGCCTGGTACAGCGCGGACAGCTTACCTTCATTGAGCGTCGATGTAGTCGATCAGTTTGTCCGGAATGAGCTTATGACGGGCAAAGACTTCATCTTCAATGCGCATGCTGTGCCTCCCACTGCTCATAGACCTGTATCATCTCTCGCTCCATGGTCTCGAGATGCGCCGCGTCGCTGCTGATCCTGAACAGCAGCAGCTTGCCCTCGAAGATCGTTAGCTCTAGCGAGGATAGCCTCTCAGCATCCTCGTGATTCAGTCCTGAACGTTCAAGCACTTCCGCCATGATCTGACGCGCCTCGTCCAGGGCAGCGGCATACAGCCCCGCGATTTCCGGTTCAGACAGCGCCAGCTCCATACCCATCACCGCGA
>SVGK01000213.1 GCA_015056395.1 Clostridiales bacterium | reverse complement strand
TCGATGCTCATCGTCTTTGTGGTCGCGCCGGTCGCTGTGGAGTTCGTCCATGCGCCGTCGGGCTTCTTATACTGCCACTGATAGGTCAGGCTCTTGCCGACCGCATCGACAGTGAAGGTCGCCTTATCACCTATCTTCGCAACCGCGTCCGCGGGCTGCGTGTTGATGTAGGCCTTCACATAGAGCGTCGCAGCGTCGGAGAAATTCTCATGGCCCTCGCTGTCAGTCACCTTGCAGCGATACTTGTAGCCATGGCGACCCACCGTGATGCCAGGAGTAAACGACGCGGTGTTGTAGCCGGTCAGAGTGGAATCCTTCCAAGTGGCATCGCTTGCTGTGCTCTTGTACTGCCACTGGTAAGTGACAGAGGTTTTGTTGGTCTTCACCGTGAAGGAGGCATTCTTTCCGACCGTACCGGTGTAGTTCACGGGCTGCGTAGTAAACTTCGTCCACGCGACCACGATCTTGACCGCATTGCTGTAGACCTTATTGCCGTTGGCATCCGTTATGATGCAGCGGTACTTCTGGCCGTCGCGCGCGGCGGTGATGCCCACGGTCATGGTCTTCGTCTTGGCCGCCGCGGCCGTGGAGTCCTTCCAGGTCGTGGATGTGGTGGTCATGTACTGCCACTGGTAGGACGGGTTCGTGGCAGTCACCGTCACGGTGAAGCTGGCGGTCTCGCCGATGTCGCCGGTATAGTTGACAGGCTGGCCGGTGATCGCCAGGGTCGCCCTGCTCACGCGCTCGATGATCTCGTCCTCTTCGTCCTCGTCCTCGGATCCCTCGGCGGACTCTTCGGTCGTCTCATCGGCGGTCTCGGCGGGCTGCTCCTCGGAAGGCTCTTCCTCGGCGGGCTCCTCTTCGACAGGTTCCTCGGCGACGGGCTCCTCTTCAACAGGCTCCTCCTCGGCGGGTTCCTCTTCAACAGCCTCCTCGACGACGGGCTCCTCTTCGACAGGTTCCTCGGCGACAGGCTCCTCTTCGACGGGTTCCTCGACGACGGGCTCCTCTTCGACAGGCTCTTCCTCGACCGCGAGGCTCACACAGCCGTCGAAGGCGTGCTCGCCGATCTCGACCTCGGCGCCCTCAGCATACTCGACGCTCTCGAGGTTTTCGCAGCCGTAGAACGCGAAATCCTCGATGGCCTTGACGGAAGCGGGCACGACGACGGTCTTGACGATGTAGTTGGCTGCGAACGCCCACTCGCCGATCACGGTGACCTCTTCGGGGATCACGACCGTCTCATCGACGCCGTTGTAGGCGATCAGCTTGCCGTCCTCTACGGAGAACTCTTCCGTCTCTTCGGGGGCGGCGACGACTTCCTCGTACTCCTCGTCTTCAACGGGGGCGGGGACGACTTCGATGTCCTCCTCCTCGGGAGGGGCGACGACCTCGATCTCTTCCTCCTCGGCCGCCTCGACGACCACGACCTCTTCCTCGGGCAGGACTGTCTCGACGGTCTCTTCCATGACCGCGGAGGGCAGGCTGACGATCAGGATCATGACCATCAAGATAAGACTCAATGCTCTCTTCATGCTTCCAAAGTCTCCTTTCCTTCCGTCTCGCTTCGGCTTTTCCTTGCTGGATCTGCTAGCGGAACCGTTGTGCTCAACACGCCAGCATCCCCTCGCAGAACCATCCCGACAAGGGTTCCAAGCGTATATAAAGCCATGCTTATATTCTATACGATTTTTGGCCATTTTGCAAGTGGTAAATTGCCTATTCTTAAAAAAATAATAATCTGAATGAATCTTTCGTGCCGTCGGGACACAATACAGACCACAGTCTGATAGAATACAGCGACAATTCTGGTCCCGATTGCTTTTTTTGTACAGATATGATAGAATCATGACACAAATAAGTCGGTTTGAAAGGGGTCCTGCCGCATGGTCGACATACGCATGGCAAACGAGGGCGACCTCGACGCCGTGGCGGCGATCTATGAAGCCATACACGCCGAGGAGGAAGCCGGGCGCGCGACCACGGGTTGGCTGCGCGGCGTCTACCCCACGGCCAACACGGCGCGGGAGGCGTTCGACGCGGGCGCGCTGTTCGTGCTCGAGGAGGACGGCGTCGTCGCCGGCGCCGCGCGCGTGGACCGCACGCAGGTGGACGTCTACGCCGGAGCGCGCTGGTCCCGTGCCGCCGCGCCGGAGGAGGTCATGGTGCTGCACACGCTGGTGATCGACCCGGCACGCGCCGGGCGGGGCCTCGCGCACCGCTTCGTGGCGTTCTACGAGTCCTATGCCGCCTCACACGGCTGCCGCGTGCTGCGCATGGACACGAACGAAAAAAACGCCGCCGCGCGCGGCCTGTACAAAAGCCTGGGCTACCGTGAGGCAGACACGCGCCCCTGCGAATTCAACGGCATACCAGACGTGCGGCTGGTCCTGCTCGAAAAGGAGCTTTGAACATGGGCTTTTCAGCGATACTGGATAACGGCATACTGGCCACCGGCGCGATCGCCTGGCTCATATCGCAGGCGATCAAGACCGTCATACACCTGATACTCAACAGGCGCCTCGTCTGGGAGCGCCTCGTGGGCGACGGGGGCATGCCCTCGAGCCATTCCGCCACAGTGACCGCCGTGGCGGCCGCGACCGGCATGGCCTGCGGCTTCGATTCGCCGCTGTTCGCACTCGCCTGCGTGCTGGCAGCCATCGTCATGCACGACGCCATGGGCGTGCGCCAGGAGACGGGCAAGCAGGCGAAGGCCATCAACAACATGATGGAGATGTTCGCGCACCTGGGCGCGCCCGGCATGACGCCCGAGGAGCAGCTCAAGGAGTTCGTGGGCCACACGCCGCTGCAGGTCGCCATGGGCTTTCTGCTGGGGCTTACCGTGGCGGCCGTGCGCGCGCTTGTGTGACGCCGGGCCCGATCAATCCCCTATGATGCGCACGCTGTTCTGCCAGAGTTGTTCGGAAAGCGCCTCGGGCGTCTCCTCGCGCAGCGCGCATATCTTCTCGAACGTATGCACGATGAACGCAGGCTCGTTGCGCCGCCCGCGCAGCGGCACGGGTGCCATGTAGGGGCAGTCCGTCTCGATCAGTAGCCTGTCGGCCGGCACGTTCACCGCGACCTCGGCAAGCTTCGGCGCGTTTTTGAACGTGACCGCGCCGCTCAGCGAGATATAGAGCCCAAGATCCAGGTAGACCTTCGCCGCCTCCCAGCTGCCCGTGTAGCAGTGCATGATGCCCTTTGGCATGCGCCCGGCCCGCGCGCGCGCGCGCAGCATGTCCATCGTGTCGCCGTGCGCCTCGCGTATGTGCAGCTGCACGGGGATGCCGGCATCGTACGCAAGGTCCAGCTGCCGGTCGAACACGTCCTTCTGCACGTCGCGCGGCGAAAGATCATAGTGGTAGTCAAGCCCGATCTCGCCCCACAGGCGGCAGTCGGAGCGGGCGACATACGCCTTTACGAGCGCCTCGATATCGTCCGACCAGCGGCTCGCGTTGTGCGGATGCACGCCGATCGCGCCAAACAGGAAGTCATGGGCGCGGATCAGCGCGAAGACCTTCTCGTGGTTGGGGACCTCCTCGCAGGGGTCCGCGACGACCAGCGCGCGTTCCACGCCCGCGGCGCGGAAGCGGTCGATCACTTCATTTATATCCTCGTCGAATACGTCCGAGGCGATGTGGCAGTGTGTGTCGTACAGACGCATGGGCAATACTCCTCCATTTCAAACAAAGCGGGATGAAGGCAGGGGCATGACTCCCGCCTTCATCCCTTCGCCTTCAGATCAGAACAGCTGTCCCGGCAGCCTGCGCTTCACCCTGGGCGGGAAGCCCCTGTCGAACCTCTCGACATCGGCCTCGGCCACATAGTAGCCCGCGGGCGTGCGGTACGCGCCTGTCACGCCGTCCAGACAGCCCGGGCGCAGCTCCCTGCACAGGAAGAAGGACGTGTCCGCGTCCTCCGGCATGTCGTTGTACCTTATGCCGAAGCGGCCGGCGTAGTCGAAGCCGCTCTTCCCGTAGAAGGCGATGTTGCCCTCGAACAGCACCGCGCCATAGCCCGACGCGGCCGCCTTCTCCAGCGAGAAGTCGAGCAGCGCCTTGCCGTAGCCGCGGCGCTGCAGCTCCGGCAGTATGCATATGGGGCCCATGGTCAGCACATCGACGGTCCTTCCGTCGTCCGCGTCGATCACGGTGCGCATGAACATGTTCTGCCCGATCAGCCTGCCGTCCTTCTCCATGACGAAGTCCAGCGCGCTTACGAACGCGGGGTCGTCCCTGAGCACGTGCAGCACGTAGTGCTCGCTGCAGCCCGGACGGTATACGTTCCAGAACGCCTCGCGCACGAGACGCTCCGTACTGCGATGGTCTTCCTTCCGTTCCAAACGGATGCAAACGCCATTTTTATCCATTGTTTATCTCCTCCCGGATATCGCTGGGTGCGATCGCCTGTCGCGGCGGGAGGTCGGTGCGATCGAAGGCCGGCCTCCCGGTCAGCCCACGGTCTCCGGTGTACGGTAGATGTTCAAACAGCACTCTCCCGATATATGATGATCTCGGGCATCCGGCGCGGATGTCCGTGTGAATCTATTCTGCCGGAAGGGCCCGAAATCCTGTATGCTGCCGGGCATCGGCAGTATTTAACAAATCCTCTGTCCCGCGCCTCGTGTAAAATCACGGTCTCTCCCTTGATTTTCCCCCATGTGACTGTTATAATTGAAGCAACCTTTAAAAGAAAAGGAGTGTTGACCTATGGCTCTCGTTACCTCTACCGAGATGTTCAAGAAGGCCTATGACGGCGGCTACGCCATCGGCGCTTTCAATGTGAACAACATGGAGATCATCCAGGGCATCACCGAAGCGGCGATCGAAAAGCGCGCTCCGCTGATCCTGCAGGTGTCCAAGGGCGCACGCGCCTATGCCAAGCACGTCTACCTGATGAAGCTGATCGAGGCGGCCATCGAGGACGCCGAGCAGACCGCCGGTTTCGACCTGCCCATCGTCGTCCATCTGGACCACGGCGATTCCTTCGAGCTGTGCAAGAGCTGCATCGACGGCGGCTTCACCTCCGT
>SVGK01000212.1 GCA_015056395.1 Clostridiales bacterium | reverse complement strand
AGCATGGACCGCTCCCTCCCCCGTCTATCTATAGTACATTCCACCAACAGTATAACGCATTTTCAAGCATTGTGCAAGCTGTTTTCATGCCGGGTCCTGTGCACTGAAGCGCACGTATGTCTTTGTAGTGTATAGGACACGGCGCGCGGGGCCTCACGCCTCGCGCGCCGTCATTTCATACGCCATCGTCGCGCCCAATATCAGCACCGCGCCGATCGCCGCGCCCGCAGTGAGCGTCTCGTCCGGCAGCACGGCGGACAGGAACACGGCCGTGACCGGGTCGATGTAGCTGAACATCGCGACCGTCTGCACCTCCAGTTTTGCCATGCTGCCGAAGTACAGCGCATAGGCGACGCCCGTGTGCAACACGCAGATCATGACCAGCAGCGCGACGGAAGCACCGTCCGGCCGCAGGCCGCGCCATTCGCCCGACAGCAGCACATACGGGACCATCACAAGGCCCGCCATGAACAGCTGCACGACCGTCCTGTCGTAGGCGCCGATATCGCGCATGCGCCCGTTCAACAGCATGACGCAGGCATACAGCACCGCCGCGCCGAGCCCGAACGCGATGCCGCTGATCTCCGTGCGCCCCGGCAGCCCGGCGCCGACCACGCCCGACACGAGCACCATGCCCGCCACGGCCACGGCCACGCACGCCAGCCTGCGCACGCCCAGCCCCCCGCGGGAGAGCAGGCCCGACGCGACGATCACGATCACGGGCGCCATGTAGTACATGAGCGTCGCCACGGCGATGGACGTATAGCGGTACGCTTCGAACAATAGCATCCAGTTGAATCCGATCATCGCGCCGGAGAGCACCAGCTTCCACAGGTTGCGCCGTATCGCTTCCCTTGAAAAGCGTGCTCCGGTCAGCTTCACGCCCGCATAGAGCACGGCCGCGCCCGCCAGCCCGCGCGCGCACGCGATCAGGCCGCTGGGCAGCGCGATATTCTTTCGGAACACGCCGATCGTGCCGAACAGCAGCATCGACAACGTAAGCATGAGCCTGTCCCTGTTGACCGTCTTCATGTCGCACCTCTCTCATCCATGCGCCTACGCTGTCGCCTGACACGGTTGATGTGCCTTGCGAAATCACCGCTTTCGATCAGCTCCGCCAGCACCAGTTGTTCGAAGGTCGGCACGGCGCACGAATAGAAGCCGACCTTCTGCTCGAAGCTGTCGAGCAGCCTGACGGGCAGCACCATGTAGCCCACGCGCAGCGCCGGCGAGATCGTGCGCGAGAACGTGTTCAGGTAGAGCACATTGCCGAATCCGCTCAGCGAGAACAAGGTCTCCTCGGGCTTGGTCAGCGGCGTGAACTCGGATTCGAAGTCGTCCTCGACCAGTATCCTGTCGCCTTCGCCGGACCAGCGCACGTATTCGCGCCGCTTGGACGCGGAGGCGGTCACGCCGCTCGGATAGCTTCGGTAGGGCGTGATGTGCAGCACGGAGGCCCCGCACGCCCACAGCGCCTTCGAAGGTATGCCGTCCGCCTCCAGCGGCAGCTGCACCGTCGTGACGCCCTTCGCGGCGTAGACCTCCCGGATCTTTGCATAGCTCGGATGCTCTATGCCGAACAGGCGGTCGCGCCCGAGCATCTCCACGATCAGTCCGTAGAGGTATTCAGCGCCAGAGCCTATCACGATCTGCTCCTCCGTGACGCGAAGCCCGCGCGACCTGTCCAGGTACCTGGCAAGCGCGCGCCTCAGCTCCACGCGGCCCGTGCCCGGCGACTTGACCAGTATCTCCTCGCCGTAATCGCTCAGCACCCTGCGCATGGTCCGCGCCAGCACCGTGAACGGGAACGCCTCCGCCTCGTCCATCGGCACGGCGAGGCCGCCCGGCGGCTTCGGCAGGCCGCCCGGCGCGAAGCCGTCCGCGTCGCGGTAGCTCACGCGGTAGCCGCTGCGCGCGCGCGCCTCCAGATAGCCCTCCTGGCAGAGCAGCGCGTAGGCGTGCTCCACGGTCACGGCGCTCACGCCGCGCTCCGCGACCATCTCGCGCCGCGAGGGCACGGCCTCGCCGCAGCGGTATGTGCCGCGCAGTATCTCATCGCGCAGCTCTTCATAGAGCTGCATGTATTTCGTCTTGCTGCTCATCTGGCCTTATATATTTGTATCAGATTGGTACTTTTCATGAATGCAGAAACGGTATATAATGCTCCACGAAACAGGGTAAACAATCTCTTCGGAAAGGATCGGTCTCGGATATGAAGGAAAAGAAGTTCCCGCTGATCACCGTGATCATGATCGGCGTCATGGCCGCCATGGTCTACATCGTCACGCTGTTCCGCTTCCCGCTGCTGGGGTCCAAGGTGCACTTTGCCAACGCCGTCTGCCTGCTGGCAGGGCTGCTGCTGGGTCCCGTGCCCGGCGGGCTGGCCGCGGGCCTGGGCTCCATGCTCTACGATGCGTTCGCGGGCTACGGCCTTGTGGAGGCGCTCATCACGTTCGTCAGCAAGTTCGCCATGGCCTGGGTCTGCGGAAGGCTCTATCAGGGCTTGGGCGACTTCACGCTCAAAAAGCTCGACAAGACGCTGCTGAGCTGCATACTGGGCGCCCTGACCTATGTCGCGCTCTACATGCTCAAGACGTTCATATTCCAGCGCTTCGTGTACGGCTTCCCGATGGATACGGTGTTTGCGACCATGCTGAGCAAGCTGATACCCTCGCTCATCAACGCGGGCGCCGCGGTGGTCGCCGCGCCGATATTCTTCCACGCGCTCGTGCCCGCGCTCAGGTCGGGCGGCGTGATGGACATGCTGCGCCCCGCGCACTGACGCGCCTCGAAGAAAAGCGCCGCCATGGATGGCGGCGCTTTTCTGTCGTCACGGATGCACGATGGTGCCTATGGGCTCGCCGCGCGCCACGCGCAGTATGTTATCCAGGTCGTCCATCGCGAACACGCGTATCTCCGGTATGCGCTGCGCCTTGCACAGTTCGAACGCGGAGGTGTCCATGACCTTGAGTCCAAGGTCTATGCACTGCTGGTAGGTGATGTCGCGTATCAGCTTTGCGTCCGGGTTCTTCCTCGGGTCGGAATCGTACACCCCGTCCACCGTGGTCCCCTTGAACACGGCGTCCGCGCCCAGCTCCGCCGCGCGCAGCGCCGCCGCCGTATCCGTGGTGAAGAACGGGTTGCCGCTGCCGCCCGCCAGCAGCACGATCTCGCCCGCGCTCAGGCGTTCATCGGCGCGGTCCGCGCGGTAGTGCTCGGCAAAGCGCGTCATCTCCTGGGGCGTGAACACGGTCGCGCGCTTGCCCAGCCGCTGCACCGCGTCCTGCACCGCAAGCGCGTTTATGATGGTGGCCAGCATGCCCATCTGGTCCGCCAGCACGGGGTTCATGGCGTCCGTGAAGCGGCCGCGCCATATGTTGCCGCCGCCCATCACCACGCCGGTCTGCACGCCCATGTCCGCCAGGCGCACGATGGCGTTCGCCGCGCGCTCCACGCGCTCGGCCTCGAACGTGAGCGAAGCGCTGTTGTCCTGCGGTATCGTCTCCGGCGCCAGCGTCTCGCCGCTCAGCTTCAATATGATCCTTCTGTACATATCCGGTCCCCTTCCCCCTAAAAAAGAGGAACGGGGCTGAACCACGTTCCTCTGCATGCGCTTTATCGACTATGCCTTGCCCTTGATCTGCTCGGCCACTTCCGCCGCCAGGTCGTTGACCTTCTTCTCGAGGCCGTCGCCCATCTTGTAGCGGGTGAACGCCACGATCCTGGTGCCGGGCGCCTTGGTCTCGATCATCTTGCCGACGGTCGTCTCGGGATCCTTGACGAAATCCTGCTCCACAAGGCAGACTTCCTTGTAGAACTTCTGGATGCGGCCCTGGACCATCTTCTCTATGATCTTCTCGGGCTTGCCCTCGTTGCGCGCCTGCGCAGCCAGGATCTCGGTCTCATGCTCCAGATGTGCGGGGTTGACCTGGTCGCGGGTCACGTACTCCGGAGCGACAGGAGAAGCGGCCGCGATCTGCAGCGCGACGTCGTGCAGCACTTCCTTCACGGCATCGTTGACCTCGGGGCACTCGGCCTTCACCAGCACGCCGACCTTGCCGCCCATGTGGATGTAGAGGTCCACATAGCCGTTGTCGGGAGTGTAGCGGGCGAAGCGGCGCACGGAGATCTTCTCGCCGATCTTGGCGGTCTTCTCGGTGATCACGTCGTTGACGGTCTGGCCATCGGCGATGGGCGCAGCCAGCAGCGCCTCGACGTCGGCGGGATCGTTCTTGATGATGGACTTAGCGATCTCGGTGACCATCTCCTTGAACTCAGGGGTGTTGGCCACGAAGTCGGTCTCGCAGTTGACCTCGACCAGCGCGCCGGTGCCGCACTTGGTGCACACGTAGCCGCCGACCAGGCCTTCCGCCGCGATGCGGCTCTGCTTCTTGGCGGCCTTGGCCAAGCCCTTCTCGCGCAGATAGTCGATCGCCTTTTCGATGTCGCCCTCGCACTCGGCCAGGGCCTTTTTGCAATCCATCATACCGCAGCCGGTACGGCCGCGCAGTTCCATTACGGTCTTGGCATTGATCTCAGCCATGGGAAAAACCTCCTTTTATATCCTGATCATGCGGCATGGGGTGTGTCCCGCATGCCGCATGCGTGCAATGGTACGATCATTCGTTCGCTGCTGCGGGGGCGGCGGGCTCGACGGTATCCTCGGTCTGCTCGCCCTGCTTGCCCTCGAGCACGGCGTCCGCCAGCTTGCCGGCGATCAGCTTCACGGCGCGGATGGCGTCGTCGTTGCCGGGGATGACGTAGTCGATCTCGTCCGGGTCGCAGTTGGTGTCGACGATGGCGACGATCGGGATGCCCAGTATGCGGGCCTCCGCCACGGCGATGCGCTCCTTGCGCGGGTCGACGATGAACAGCGCGCCGGGCAGCTTCTTCATTTCACGGATGCCGCCCAGGTTCTTCAGAAGCTTTTCGCGCTCTGCGCAAAGCTTGATGACTTCCTTCTTGGGCAGGACTTCGAACTGGCCGTTCTTCTCCATCGCGTCGATGTCGTTCAGGCGCTTGATGCGGGTCTGGATGGTGCGGAAGTTGGTCAACGTGCCGCCC
>SVGK01000211.1 GCA_015056395.1 Clostridiales bacterium | reverse complement strand
CGGCGCATCCCAGCCAGAAGCACTCGGGAAAGGCCCTGAGCCGCGCGGCAAGGCTCTCCTTCGAGGCGGCCTCCGCCGTGGGGAAACAGGCGGCCTCTATATAGGCGAGCCTGTCGAGGTCGCCCATGTCCGCGTGGCGTATGATCATAGCGTGCCCCGCTGTGAAAGCCAGCCGGTCGCCGCGTTGTAGACCAGCGCAAGCCCCGCCAGTATCGAGAACGTGCGGATGCTCGTGAAGGGGTTGAGTATGATCACGATGCCGAACAGCAGCCCCAGCGCGCTTGCGGACATCTCGGCCTTGTTCGCCGTGCCCTTCGAGGCCAGCCAGAAGCGATAGGCGGCCACGACGGCGATCAGCGCGCCCAGTATCCACGAAAGCCTCCGCTCGACGAACCGCGTGCGGAACAGCCCGTAGCCGCCCGCAAACAGGAGCGCCAGCGCGCCCAGCAGCATGATCACGTTCTCGGCGCTCCACCTGCGCTCGCTCAGGAACGCCGATATCCCGCTTGCGGCGATCAGTATCAGCACGACCGAGATCAGCCGTACGCCCACATACATGGTCGCCCGGGGCCACAGTATCAGCATGAGCCCCAGCACGAACTCAAGAACAATGGATACAATGTGACTTCTCTTCATCTTTTTGCGCCTCCCGTTTGACAAAACACATTCCATGGAGTATGATTCAGTATAGCATGATTTGACGCCGATTTCAACGATGAAATCGCGCACGAAGGGAAGAAATCACATGGCGACGATACTGCGCCCGTTGACAGACGCCGATGCGGCGGACATGCGGCACTTCCTCTACCTGGCCATACATGTGCCCGAGGGCGAGGCGGAGCCGCCATTGTCCATACTCGACACGCCCGAGCTCGCCGTCTACTACAGGGATTTCGGCGGCTACAGGGCGGACTGCGGCTTCGTGGCGGTGGACGGGGAGAAGACGGTCGGCATGGCGTGGGCGCGCATCATGGACGACTACGGCCACGTGGACGACGAGACGCCCTCCCTGGCCATATCGGTGGAGCCGGAGTGGCGTGGCCAGGGCATAGGCACGGCGCTCATGAAGGCGCTGATAAAGGCGCTCAAAGCCAGGGCGTACCGCCGCACGTCGCTCTCCGTGCAGACGGACAACCGTGCAAAGCACCTGTACGAGCGCCTGGGCTTCACGACGGTACAGGAGCGCGGGCACGAGGCGATCATGGTCAGGGAGCTCTGACCGACGAATATAAGGAAGAAACACAGGGAACAATGGCAAACATTGCAATGATCATCGCGGGCGGCACCGGCGCGCGCATGCAGCAGGACATACCCAAGCAGTTCCTGACCGTGCACGAGAAGCCCGTGATCGTATATACGCTGGAGGCGTTCGAAAGGCACCCGGACATCGACTCCATCGCCGTGGTGTGCCTTGAGGGCTGGGAGACCGTGCTCAGGGCCTACGCGAAGCAGTTCGACATCACGAAGCTCGACCTGATCGTGCCGGGCGGTCCGACAGGGCAGGCCTCGATACGCAACGGCGCCTTCGCGCTGGAGCAGCGCTTCGCGCCGGACGACCTCGTGCTGATACACGACGCGATACGCCCCATGGTGTCAGAAGAGATCATATCGGACTGCATTTCCGTCGCGCGCAGGTACGGAAGCGCGGTCACGGTGATCCCCTGCGCGGAGGCCATGCTGGGCACCGAGGACGGAGAGATCTCCACGGGCGTCACGCCGCGCGAGAACCTGAAGCGCACGCAGACGCCGCAGGCTTTCCCGCTCGGCACGCTGTGCCGGGTGCACAGGGAGGCGCTTGCGCGGGGCATAGAGAACTCCGTGGCGACGTGTACGCTGTTCATCGAGATGGGGCGGCAGGTGCACTTCAGCAAGGGTTCGGAAAAGAACATCAAGCTCACCACGCTCGAAGATATAGACATATTCAAGGCGCTGCTGCTGGCAAAGCGCTCGGAATGGCTGAAGGATCGATGATGGGGACCTGGAAGGAAGACGTGGCCGCGGCCGCGGGCATGATCCCGGACGCCGCGGCGCTGAAGGGCAGGCGTGTGCTCGTCGCGGGCGCGACGGGCCTGATCGGGCGCGCGTTCACGGCGGTGCTGGAGCAAGCGGGCGCGGAGGCTGTGCGCACCACCCGCTCCAGGGGCGCGAAGGACGTGTACTTCGACGCGATGGACGCCGAGGGCGTGCCCGACGTGCGGGCGGGATACATCGTGAACCTCGCCGGCAACGCCGACCCGGCCTCCATCGCGGCCGACCCCGCGGGCACGCTTTTGATGAGCGTCAACGGCACGCGCCGCCTGCTGGAGGCGGCGCGCCGCTGCGGCGCGCGCTTTTTGTATGTCTCCAGCAGCGAGATCTACGGCCGGCCGGTCGGAAAGGGACCCTGGCGCGAGAATGACAGGGGCCTGGTCGAGCCGCTGTCGCCGCGCGCGAGCTATGCGGCGGGCAAGCGCGCCGCGGAGGCGCTTTGCGCGGGCAGCTTTGCCGGATACGGCGCGGACGTCGTGATCGCGCGCCCCGGTCACGTGTACGGGCCGACGGCCCCGCAGCGGGACAGCCACGTGGCGGCGCAGCTGCTGCGCAGCGCGGCGCGGGGCGAGGACCTCGTGCTCAAGTCCGCGGGCACGCAGATGCGCTCGTGGGTGCACTGCCTGGACTGCGCGGCCGCGCTTGCGACGCTGCTTACGCGCGGGAAGGCGGGGGAGGCGTATAATGTGGCGCACCCGCAGGGCGCGATGTCGATACGCGGCTTCGCGCACGCAGTCGCACGGGCCGCAGGCGTGCGCCTGCTCTTTGACGACGCCACCGCGGCGGAGAAGCGCGCGTTCAACCCGATGGACGACCTGCGCCTGAACGCCGACAAGCTCGTGTCGCTTGGGTGGCAGGGCCTGTACGGCGTGGAGGACGGCGTGGCGGAATGCCTTGGCGTGATGCGGCAGGGCGGCCCGGACTGAACGAACGGTTTCGGACGGTACCGCAGCCTTTTGAGAGAGGGCTGCGGTGCCGTTTTCTTGTTTTCAAAATATTTACACAATTTCGTCCACACCGCTATTGACAAAAATCGGCCTTGGTTGTATAGTATACCCGAACGTTAGCACTCGACTTGATTGAGTGCTAACACAAGTTCAAACAGAGGATCCGAATGGAGGCGGTGCGATATGCGGCTGGACGATCGAAAGTTCATGATCCTTCAGGCCATCATCGACGATTATATCATGACCGCCGTACCGGTCGGCTCCCGCACGATCTCCCGCAAGGCGGGCGTCAGCGTTTCCCCGGCCACCATCCGCAACGAGATGAGCGACCTTGAGGAGCTGGGCTATCTGGACCAGCCGCACACGTCCGCGGGGCGTGTGCCGTCGCTCAAGGCGTACAGGCTCTATGTCGACCACCTGATGAAGGCAGTGCGCCTGACCAACGTCGAGGCGGAGGCCATACACGAGCATCTGAACCAGCGCTCGCAGCAGGTCGGCACGGTGATACGCAACGCGGCCAGTGTGCTGTCGGACGCGACCAAGTACACGTCCATCATCGTGGCACCGAAGCTCAGCACGCTGCGCATAAAGCACGTGCAACTGGTGCCGGTCACGGAGAAGACAGCGCTGATGATCATCGTCACCAACGCGGGCATCGTCAAGGACGCGGTGATCCACATACCCGAGGAGCTGGACGCCGATCACCTCTACGCGATATCCCGCACGATGACGGAGCGCCTGGCCGACAAGCCGCTGGAGGCGGTGCGGCAGACGTTCGCGGAGCTGCTCAAGGAGGCCGAGATCAACCGAAGGCTGCTGGGCGAGGCACTCAGCGTGATCGAACAGCGGCTGGACATGGAGGACGCCTCGGACGTGATCGTGGGCGGCGGCGCGAACCTGCTCAACTATCCCGAATACAGCGACGTGCACCGCGCGATGAACCTGCTGAACGTGCTGGAATCGCGCGAGACGCTCAGAAAGCTGGTCAAGCGGGACGGCAGCATGGAGATCAACATCAGGATCGGGCCGGAGAATGGCGTGCCCGAGCTGAGCGACTGCTCGGTGGTCACGGCGCACTATGCCGTGGGCGACACGTCGGGCGGCACGCTGGGTATCATAGGGCCCACGCGCATGAACTACAACCGCGTCATATCAGTGCTGGACTTTATGGGAAAGGCGCTGAGCGAGGTGCTGGCGGACAAGGTCTGATCCGGAAAGGAAGTTGGAAATGAAGAAGGACAAGGTCAAAAAACAGGCCGTGGAACAGGAACAGCCCGTGGCGGAGGCGCAGCCGGAGACCGTGGAAGCCGAAGAGCCCATGGAGCCCGAGGTGAGCGCCGAAGCGCCCGCCGAGGAGTCCGCGCAGGAGGCCACGATAGACCAGTGGCGCGAAGCGCTGGAGCTGGCCGTGAAGCAGCGCGACGACTATCTGGACTCCCTGAGACGCACGCAGGCGGACTTCCAGAACTTCAAGCGCCGCAACCAGACGTCGCGCGCGGACGGCTACCAGGAGGGCATCTGCGAGACCGTGACGGCGATGCTTCCGGTGATCGACAACCTTGAGCGCGCGCTCGCGGCGGCGCCTCAGGAGGACCCGCTGTCCAGCGGCGTGCAGATGACGCTCAAGCTCATGCTCGAATCTCTCAAGCCCTTCGGCTTTGAAGAGGTACCGGCGCTGGGCGAGGATTTCGACCCCGAAAAGCACAACGCGGTCATGCGCGAGGCGGGCGAGGAGCCAGGCAAGGTGCTGGAGGTCTTCCAGAAGGGCTACAAAGTCAGGGACAAGATCATCCGCTACGCGATGGTCAAGGTCTCGGTGGAGGCATAGGACGCCCCGCTCTGAAAAGGGCTTTACATATACTGACAAGAACATCGACCATCAACAGTTTACTTGAATGGAGGAAAATACAATGAGCAAGATCATAGGCATCGATCTGGGTACCACCAATTCCTGCGTCGCCGTAATGGAAGGCGGCGAACCCACTGTCATCGTCAACGCGGAAGGCAACCGCACTACCCCGTCCGTCGTCGCGTTCTCCAAGAACGGCGAGCGCCTGGTCGGCCAGGTCGCGAAGCGCCAGGCCGTCGCGAACCCCGACCGCACCGTCATCTCGATCAAGCGCGAGATGGGCAC